>JAHDGY010000004.1 GCA_020631555.1 Flavobacteriales bacterium
TTGGTAGCGGAACAACTCGGCTTAAAGGGACTGATAAAGTACACTCCGTACATGTCCTAGAGGCAATAGCTCATAATCTAAAGCGCTCCCCAGGATGGTGCGTCAGCTCGCCAAATAATAGAGGTATTCAGGGCAAAATATGCCCCCAAAAGCAAAAAATCACACTAAACAGTTTCCAAAACCTCAATCTGAATTATTCAAAGATCTCCTAATGTTGATTTCGACGAACTACCGATTTGTTAGACGAATGAAACAACCTCTACGCCCATCCATCAAGAAAACAATACTAATAATCTATATGCTTTCAGCAACTTCCGAATGTCCTCGATGTTGCAAATAATAACTTGGGGTAACCCCCGTATATAGTTTAAATGCCTTGTTAAATGTGGACTTGCTTCTAAAACCAAATTTCATAGCCATATCAATAATGGTTACACCGTTATTGTATTCCTTCTCCAAATGAACCAACATTTCTTTGACTCGGTATTCATTGATTAACATGCTAAAATTCTTATCACCTGAAGTGTTAATAACCTTAGATAAATAAGAGGTATTAGTGTTTATCATTTTGGCTAGCCTTGCCAGATTAATGTCTGGATTTAGAAACGCTTTTTCCACCTCCATAGCATACGAAATTCGGGACTGAATATCACTTTTCATCCCCTCGGTCATCTTTGGACCAGAATGCGCTTTCACTTTAGGTTTTACAATGCTCATTCTTTGCTGCGCAAGCACTCTATTTTTTTGAACCAACAGCTGATGCAGGTGCTTCATTCGACGATTTTGGTAAAATATCCACGATCCAAACCCTAGTGCCAAAACCGACAACAATACCAATAAGTAAATAACCCTTCTTTGAAATATCAACTTCGCGTTGGCCAAATTCCTCTCATGTTCCATGCGCTCGGTTTGTCTTTCGATTCCAGAAACTGAAGCCTGAAGTTCCAACTTCACCACCTCCCCAGTGCTCCACTTTTTCTCAATATCCTTAGCCACCTTAATCGCTTCTGGGTAATACAAGACAGCCTGGTCCATTTTGCCCTGTTCGACCGAAAACTCTGCCATTTCCAGAAGAATTTCTTGGTATGGTTCCTGATCCGGCATAATGGCTGCTTTTTCTAGAGCTTTCCTAAAGTACGAATCAGCTAAATCGTCTTGTCCACGCTTTCGTGCAATTTGCGCCATCACAAACGGAATACGGTAATCCCATGAAACAGGGTTCGTATTCATCATTTCAGCCTTAGCGATTTCTTCTTGAGCCCTGTTTAACCATTCCCTTTCTAGACTTACCGAGGCGCTACCAACCAGATTAAATGCAGTACCGGTGCTGTCACGCAGTAGCTCAGACAGTTCAATCGCACTGGTAAAGTACAATTGAGCCGAATCCAAGTTTTCAGCTTTTAGAAAATTGTAACCCATATTACTATGCAACGTTCTAATCCCAAACGAATCTTTAACAGATTCTGCGACCTCTAACGAACTTCTTAAGTACTTTTCAGCAAGTTTGGTATCCTTAAAAAATTTCCCGTATAAGAGCGCCATTCCATTATACGCAACCGATTTACCATAATCAAAGTTGATTTTTTCGGCCAGATTTACTCCTAACTTATAATATTTGAGAGCCTGTCCGCAATTCCCGTAATTGTTAAACATAATCCCCAACCAATTCAAAGCGTGAACTCGGATTATGCTTATGGACTCTGTTTGATTCTTTATTCTATCCAGCTCTGACAAAGCCTTAATCCCAAGTTTAATACTACAGTCGACGTCTTGATCCACATAAAAACATCGAAATGACCCCAACACCGACAAGACACCCTGAGGATTGAGTACTCCTAAAGATTCTAAATGATCAGCCAATTTAATGACTGCCAAATCAGCGGATTTAATGTTAGACTGCGAAAAGTAAAATTTAATATCATTAAATAAACCAATAGCCCTTCCATGCGGAGTTTGACTGGTGTTCCCTGTTGCGGTTTTACCTGAATCATTCGGTTGTACACCAAAGCAACCTAAAAAACATATGATCAGGGCCACTGTAGTTGTAGTATTCTTCATAGGGCACATACTGGGTGGTAAACTATTTCCTTACAATGTTAATTCAACATTAGCAGTTTGCTCAAGACTACTTAAACAGGATAACAACCTGTATTAAAGATTTAGCTCACCAAGTAGTAATTAGTAATCTTTTTAAAAAAAAACAGGCCGCAAAGTAAAGTATAATTTTCGTGCAAACGAAGTTACTTTATTAAATCGCACGTCCCAAAACTACTATTAAAACCAACTCATTACCAGATAGTTCATTGACAAATGTCTCATAACCAGAAAAACCCACAAGACCATACTTCCTTTTGTTTTAAACCTTTACGTAACCAATTAAGATCTTAAAGAGACGTCAACAAACTTCATATTTTATGGAAGTACGAATAACGCTTGTCAAAATTTTCTAGCACCACATTTTTCGCTTTTTTTCTTGTAGAAGGTTAGTCGCCAAAGATTAGGACTCTACAAAAGCCATAAATCGTTATACAAATTCGCAACAAGCTAATGAGTAGAAACTTACAACAAATAGGTGCAATCACGGAGCAGACAGCACTGGCTTGTAAATAGAGTCTGCATTGGCGCTCGTAATACGGGCAACCTCATCCGCAGTTGTCCCATATATTTCTGCCAAGCAACTGGCAATGAGCTTTACATAGCCAGGTTCGTTTCTCTTACCTCTATAGGGTGTGGGGGCCAAATATGGTCCATCAGTTTCTAAAACCAAACGGGGCAAATCTACTTTCTTCAACACATGTGCTAGATTGCTATTCTTAAACGTCAGGACCCCTCCAATACCTAGCTTAAATCCACCAAGTTGTTCAATTCGATCCGCCTCATCATTGTTCCCTCCGAAACAATGAAAAATTCCAGTCAAGTTATCGTCGTTTTCACTCTCAACAATTTCCAGAATATGGCTCAATGATTCCCGGGCGTGAATGATAATCGGTTTTCTTAACTCCTTTGCCCATTGAACTTGAACTCTAAAGACTTCTTGTTGTTGCCTTAAATTATCCTGTTTCCAATACAGATCAATTCCAATTTCCCCGATTGCACAATAATCCCTTCTACTCAACTGCGCTTCTATCGCACCTAATTGCTCTATATACTTTTCTTGCACATAGCATGGATGCAACCCCATCATTGCGTGACAAACATGCGGAAATTTCTGCTCAACTTTCAACATAGGAATGATTGAATTATCGTCAATATTAGGCATGTAAATCTTATCTACACCGGCTTCTAACGCTCTTTGAACTACCAATTCTCTATCTAAATCATACTGTTCATCGTAAAGATGGCAATGTGTATCAACCATTTTATTCATATAAAATTACATTCTATAAACCTCCTCGCAATTCAGGCTTGTGTTTAACTAACATTTTGTAAATATGAGTTCTAACTAGCTTACCCATATTATTGGTATCCAAAAAGTCATCGGTATTATGGTAATCGTTGAGTTCCCGTTGCAATCGCTCCACCTTATCGATCGGAGCAATACAATCCTCACAAAGCGTATCTAACAAGTGAGCAATTCGATTGCTTGATGACGCATATCTTCTTTTCATTAGTGCACGTTCTTCATATTGATACTGTTGCACAGTTTCGGGAGTCATGGTTTCCATACACATTTGCACAAGCGGTCTATTCTCCTTAAAAAATTGTGGTTGGTACATGGTTTTTGCCCCCTCATAGCTTTGCTGATCAAAATCAACCGCTCTAATCCGATATTGCTCATTGTCAAAATCAGGCGTTACGGCAACCACATAATTGTAAGATCTCATATCACCCAAAAGCCGGACAAAACATCGTTCGTTAAATTTTACAAACTCTTTTGCTATCCTTACCTTGTTAAAATTTGGCGTATCATAGTAATCGGTAATAAACTTATCCCCGGGAATTCCAGGAATATGTTCTTCAATCAATGTATTGTCATTGACCAAATAATTAATCCGATTTGGTGATAAAATATGCTCTAATTCTAAACCATATACCCGACTCGCATCAGGAACTTTAACATAGAAGTAATCGTAATTGTCATTGAACAGATTAACTATTCTCACTCTAAATGGATTGGAATTACCAAAGCTACAATAGTCAATCCTATCTACTTGAAGGTGATCCATTACGGATACGTCTCCGTCTGTGCGCAACATAGCGTAAATTTTTGTCAGCGCAAAATTCAGTTCAGACAAACTATTTTGGTCATATAAAACAGTACACCACAGGGTGTCTTCACCTTTTTCATCAGTCAATGGAAAACTATCTTGCCAGTGAGTTAAATCATCATAAGTGACAGGTAATCGCTGCTCGCGAAGGTATTTGCCTAAATACTCTCGCAAACCGTCTGTTATACGATAGAATTTTTTCTTTTTCGAAATATCCATGATCAGCAGTTTACTGGCTTAACCAACTACGATCTCACCAACAACCTAGCTAAGTCCCCGCATAATTCCGTTGGTCGAACTTCTAATGAAGTTAATAATTTGATTTTTTACGTCCGAGGATGGCAATTCCATTTCTGCGACTTTTAAGGCAGTGGCAATATTACTATTCTGAACATAAATTACCCTATACGCATCTTCAATATTTGCAATTTGAACGTCACTAAACCCCCTGCGTTTCAACCCAATAGAATTTACCCCGACATAGGACAAAGGTTCGCGTGCAGCTTTGCAAAACGGGGGAACGTTTTTTCGAACTCCGCACCGACCTGCTATGAAAGCATGTGCACCAATAGTAACAAACTGTTGCACACCAACTTGCCCTTCTATTATGGCCCAATCTTCAACTACACAATGTCCTGCAAGCCCAGTAAATCCAGCAATAATTACATTATCGCCCACTACACAGTCATGGGCAATGTGAACATAATTCATTAGCAAACAGTTGTTCCCAACGACCGTTTTATAACGGTCTGCAGTACCACGATGTATGGTGACACACTCTCGAATAGTAGTATTATTACCGATTTCAACCGTAGTGTACTCGTTTTTATACTTCAGATCCTGTGAGATCGCCGAAATTACCGCGCCAGGAAATATTTTGCACCCTGCTCCAATTCTAGCACCATCAAAAATCGTAACATTTGGTCCAACCCTAGTTTCGTCACCAATTTCAACATCAGCATGAACTGTAGTAAACGCCTCGATTATTACATTGCTACCAATTTTTGCATCCGGGTGAATGGAAGCTAATTCACTAATTTGTGTTGCCATAATTTACTAAAGCTCTTTTGTAACCTGCGCAAGCATATCCGCTTCTGCACAAGTCTGTCCGTTCACGTAAGCGACACCAGACATGTTCACCAAACCTCTACGGATTGGTTGCAATAATTTCAGTTCGAAAACAACTGTATCGCCCGGAACGACTTTGCGCTTAAACTTAACTTTATCAATTTTAAGGAAATAAGTCATATACTTTTCCGGTTCGTCAACTTGATTTAGTGCAAATATTCCACCCACTTGGGCCATCGCTTCTATTTGAAGGACTCCAGGCATTACCGGATTACCAGGAAAATGCCCAGTAAAGTATGGCTCATTCATGGTTACATTCTTTACACCAACAATTCTGTCTTCATATAAATCAAGAATCTTATCGACCATCAAAAATGGATACCTATGTGGCAACATTTTCTCAATCTGATTGATATCATAAACCGGATCCTTTTCGATTTCAAAATGTCGTTTATTTTCTTTTTTCTGTTCTTTTATTAAACCCTTGATATGCTTTGCAAACGCTACGTTTCCACCATGCCCCGGTCGAGCAGCTAAAATATGCCCCTTAATTGGCATTCCTATTAATGCCAAATCGCCAATTATATCAAGTAATTTATGTCGAGCTGGTTCATTAGCAAACCTTAATTCACAGTTATTCAACGTTCCGATTCCTGTTGGCTCAAATTGCAAATCTTCTTTGCCCAATTTCTTGGCAAGATCATCCAATTCCGACTGCGGAATATTCTCTCTTTCCACCAAAACAATTGCGTTGTCAATATCTCCTCCCTTAATCAAGCCTTGATCCGCCAATGTCTCAAGTTCTTTCAAAAATACAAACGTTCTACACGGTGCAATATCCTTCTCAAAGTCGTCAATCTTGTATATCGTAGAATGCTGCGTCCCTAAGGCCGGAGAACGGTAATCAACCATCACAGTCAGACGATACTCGTCGTAAGGCACAGCTAAAAACTCTACACCCAAATCTAAATCTTCGAAAGGAACATTTTCCTTGAACTCGAAATACTCCCTTATACTCTCTTGTTCTGAACAGCCAACAGAATTAATTGCTTCCACAAAAGGTTGTGAACTACCATCCATAATCGGAAGTTCCGGACCGTCTAACTGAATCAAGACGTTATCCACTTGCATTCCAACCAAAGCTGCCAAGGCGTGCTCGCAGGTATAAATTCTTGCGCCGTCTTTTTCCAAAGTTGTTCCACGAGCAGTAGAAACCACCAAATCACAATCCGCAGGGATGATTGGTTCATTTTCCAAGTCAACACGTTGGAACTTATATCCATGATTTTCTGGTGCTGGACAAAGCGTTAAGTTTACCTTTTCACCCGTGTGCAATCCTATCCCAATTAACTTTACCGGAGCATTTAGCGTCCTTTGCTTTTCAGCCATTTCTCAATCTAATTTTATGGATTTAATAAAGGGATACCACGGCATTTTCAACACTTCTCTTTTATATTGTTTTATATTGATAATCAAATAATAATATCGTGGTACTATTAGTTTTTCCCTGGTTAGGTCTTCAGACTCCGAAATTAGGAAAAATAAGCACCTTGGTGGAAAGGAGGCAGTATAATTTTTAACAGGTCAAACTTCACAAAACAATTTTCATTTACCTTGTTCCTTTATCTTTTCTATGCAATCCGATAATTTCAACAAACTTTTCTTCCTTACCAGCAACTAAAACAAAACAACACACTAATTAACAGCAAACAAAAACCAATTTAATTTAGTGTTTCGGGTAACACAAAAAGAACTTGGTAATTGGCACTGCCAAAGTTTGAATGTTAAAGTTGTCTGAAGCTTCAGCTATGTCTAGTAAACTTCCGTCTTTGAGCTTAAGGTTTATACGATCAGTGGTCGGATCATAGGCATTGTTAACAACGCCATCAGAAAAAACTAAATATTCAGCCTCGCTAGCAGACAAGTCATACTTCTGCATCAGAGCTATCTTTTTCCGTTCAATTTCTTGTTCTTCATACGGTTCAGATTTTAATTCAAGAGTTGGTAGAGTACGATTTACGACGCTTGAACACAAACGAGACAACACAACATCATCATGAACCGCCCACTGCTTTATAGCCCCCATGAGGTCATAATCATCTAATTTGAGAAATTGCTGCAATACCTCGGGTCCTGATTCAAAATCCGATTTATTATAGTTCCTCTGTAAAAAATACTGCAATGGTGGCGACCCAAACAAGGGCACTTGATTTTCAGCCAGAAATCTTGCCCTGGACAAAATTTTAATCAGTAAAAACTCGGCTGCAATAACCGTTTTGTGCAAATAAACCTGCCAGTACATTAGTCTACGCGCAACGATGAACTTTTCGATAGAATAAACCCCCTTCCCTTGCACCACCAAATTATCATTTTCGACATCCAACATATCAATAATCCGATCACTGCTAATCGCTCCTTCCGACACCCCTGTATAAAAACTATCCCTCTTTAGATAGTCCAGTCTATCCACATCAAGTTGACTGGAGACCAACTGATGTAAAAACTTCTTCGTGTAGCGATCTTGAAAAATTTCAATTGCTAAACTCAATCTACCACCAAACTGCCTATTAAGCTCTTTCATTATTAGAACAGAAAGTTCTTCATGATTGATTCCAGCAACAATTGAATGTTCAAGAGCATGCGAATACGGCCCATGTCCCACGTCATGAAGCAAAATGGCTAACGTCACCGCCTCAGCCTCTTCATTCGTTATTATATGCCCTTTGCTTCTCAACGTCATAACCGCCTTTTGCATAAGATGTGTGCATCCGATAGCATGGTGGAATCTGGTATGCAATGCGCCAGGATAAACATAGTGCGTAAGCCCTAATTGCTCTATCCTTCTAAGTCTCTGAAAAAAAGGATGATTGATGACATCTAGAATTATATCATATTGCACTGAAATAAATCCGTAAATGGGGTCGTTAAATATTTTTTTTTTGTTGGAAGCAATATCCACTGAAAGTATATTTTTGTTGTATCGACAAATCTACTCGGATACAGCGAAGTGACATGCGATATAGGGCATTGAATTTGCACAATTCGCTTTTAAATTACGAATTATGGGAACGAAAATTTTATGGGCTGATGATGAAATAGAATTGCTTAAGCCGCATATCATGTTCTTGGAGAACAAGGGGTATGAGATGACAACGGTCAATGATGGTAGCGAGGCAATTGAGGAAATTCAGTCTAAAGATTTTGATATCGTTTTTTTGGATGAAAACATGCCCGGTTTAACTGGGTTGGAAACATTGGACCGCATCAAGGAGGCAAAACCAATGGTGCCAGTTGTGATGATCACTAAGAGCGAGGAGGAATCAATAATGGAAGAAGCAATTGGAGGAAAAATTGCCGATTACTTAATAAAACCAGTAAATCCGAATCAAATATTATTGTCGATCAAAAAGAATTTAGATACGGACAGATTGGTAAATGAGAAAACCAACTCATCGTATCAACGAGAATTTCGAGAATTGGGCATGCGCATTCAAGATCGGTTGGACTCTGGCGAATGGGTTGAACTCTACGAAAAACTCGTTTTCTGGGAACTTGAATTGGAGAATTCCGAAGACCCTGGAATGCAAGAGATAATCCAAATGCAAAAACGCGAAGCCAATGGACTATTCTCTAAGTTTTTTGAGACCAACTACTTATCCTGGATTAACGGTACCGCAGACGATGTCCCTCAAATGTCACATACCTTAATCAAGAACAAAGTAATTCCAGAATTATCAAATCAACCTACTTATCTCATGTTGATTGATAACCTTCGTCTAGACCAATGGAAGGTTATTCAACCGATTCTCCAAAAAATGTTTCGACCGGATAAAGACGAGGTTTACTACAGCATCCTTCCTACTACCACTCAATATGCGAGAAATGCTTTTTTTGCCGGTCTAATGCCTTCCGAAATTCAAAAAAAATTCCCGGATAAATGGTTAAACGATGGAGATGGAGGAGGTAAAAACCAATCTGAAAAAGATTTTCTTGGATGGAATTTAAAACGTCTCGGGCAAGATATAAAGTTTTCCTACAACAAAATTACCAACCATGCTGCTGGCAAAAAGCTAGTTGATAATTTTGGGAATCTTCAAAATAACGACCTCAATGTCATTGTCTACAATTTTGTAGATATGTTGTCTCATGCCCGGACAGAAATGGAAGTTATTCGAGAACTTGCAGATGATGAAGCTGCATATCGATCTCTAACAATAAGCTGGTTTGAGCACTCCTCGTTATTTGAAATGTTCCGAAAAATTGCTGACCTAAAAGCCAAAGTGATTATTACAACAGACCATGGCTCAGTGCGTGTTAGCGACCCGAAAAAAGTAGTGGGCCACAAGAACACAACAACCAACTTACGTTATAAACAGGGTAAAAACATCGACTTCAATAAGAAAGACGTGTTTTTCGTACGAGATCCTCAAGATGCATTCCTACCTAAGCAAAATGTTACAGGAGAGTATATTTTTGCTAAGGATAATGGTTATTTTGTTTATCCAAATAATTACAACCATTACGTGAAATACTATAACGACACATTTCAACATGGTGGAATTTCGTTAGAAGAAGTTTTAATTCCATTTGCTGTACTGAATGGAAAGTAATTTCTCAGCTGAAGTCAACTCGATAACAGAGCTACCACTGGTGGCTGAAAACATATTGAAGGTTTCCAACAGAAATCTTTACAAAGTAAATGGACTGATGGGTGCTGGCAAAACAACTTTAATCAAGGAATTTTGTCGCCAACTTGAATGTGTGGACGAAATCTCAAGCCCAACATACTCGATAGTAAACGAGTATTTAACCGTATCCGGAAAGAAAATTTATCACTTCGACTTTTATCGGATTGAAACCCCAAATGAAGCGTTAGACGCCGGTTTCGAAGAAATAATCGATAGCGGTGAACTTTGTTTTATGGAATGGTCAGAAAAAATTGAATCCTTGTTAACTAAAAATTGTGTGGAGGTGGATATTTCGCTAAAAGGAAAAACACGACTTATTACTGTCACTAATGATTAACCTTCAAGGAGAAGCACTTAGGTCATTGGCCTCAGGCGCTGCATTTGTACCGAAAGAAGAAATGCTCGAGATTGGGCGCAAGCATGAACGTTTATATATCGGCATGCCGAAAGAGTCCGCCTTTCAAGAACGCAGAGTAGCTTTAGTACCTGAGGCAGTTGGATTACTGGTAGCCAACGGACACCGCGTTGTTGTTGAATCTGGAGCTGGGGATCACGCCAACTTTAGCGACAACGACTATAGCGAAGTCGGTGGAGAAATTGCTTATGACACCAAAGAAGTTTATCAAGCAAGTTTGATTTTTAAAATCTCTCCACCATCTAACGAAGACATTGATTTGATGAAATACAATCAAATCATTTTCTCCTCCTTGCAACTTACAGTGCAACCAAAATCAACGCTTCAAAAGTTAATGGAAAAACGCATTACCGCGGTTGCATGGGACTACATTAAAAATGAAATAGGTGTCTTTCCAACGATTCGTTCAATGGGAGAAATTGCTGGAAACACTTCCATTTTAGTAGCCGCAGAGGTATTAAGTAACGCCAACAACGGTAAAGGATTGATGCTAGGTGGAGTTGCTGGAGTACCACCTACCGAAGTTGTAATCATTGGAGCAGGAACAGTTGGAGAATACGCGGCTCGAGCTGCACTGGGTTTAGGCGCTTCCGTCAAAATATTTGATAGTTCAATTTACAAGTTGAGGAGGATTCAACATTCCCTAAAGATGCCTGTGTTCACCTCCATCATTCAGCCTAGAATTCTGAGAAAGGCTTTGATGCGCTCTGATGTTGCCATTGGAGCTCTGCGCGCAAGTTTTGGCAGAACCCCATGTGTTGTATCTGAAAACATGGTTGAGAATATGAAATCACATTCAGTTATTATTGACATCAGTATAGATCAAGGTGGTTGTTTTGAAACTTCTCAAATCACAACCCATGATTCGCCTACATTTACCAAACATGATGTCGTACATTATTGTGTTCCGAATATCGCCTCTAGAGTTTCAAGAACTGCTTCATTTGCACTAAGCAACATATTTTCGCCACTATTATTAGATATGGGTACCAAAGGCGGATGTGAGGGACTGATTAAAGACAATGAAGGCTTCCGTCATGGTGTATATGTTTACAAAGGCAAACTTACCTCCTCCTACTTAGGAGAAACCTTCAATATTCCTTACAAAGACATCAATCTGCTTCTTGCCGCATTCTAAATGCATTGCTACTTTAAGATTTGTACATGACCTGAAAACGAGTACTTCGACTCACTCTTAACGGCATAATCCTCGTACTTCTCCCATTTGTCTGGATCGCTCTGAAATTCACTCAATTTCAGATAATCGTATGTTTCCGATGAAGTTGTAATTACATACGTGTAAATACCAGCAGGGCAAGGATTTCCTGAATCCATAAAGGTTCCATTCCAAGAATTATCATACTTATCCGTTTTGTACACAACTTTTCCCCATCGGTTGTACACAACAAGCTCAACATTCTCCAAATCCGCCAGGTTTCCAATTTTAAATAAGTCGTTCACCCCATCACCATTAGGAGTAAAGACGTTAACCGGTTTCAGAGGACATTCCACTGTTATTTTCACCCCCTTAGCAAACGTAGTTGAACGACCACATTCATCAAACACAGTAACCTGATAATCTGTAGTAACCAATGGCGAAACCAGATTTATAGCCGCATTTCCACCGTCATTGCTCCACGAATAACTGAGGTTTCCAAAGCCACCTTCAGCAGACGCCATAATTTTACCCTGCTCACCGTAATCATAACAGATTATCGTATCTTCACTAACCTTTGTAACCTCCAAAGGAGCAACATCCTTAATTTGCAGAATTGCTGATTTACAGGCCTTATCCCACTTAACAATTACATTCTCTATTGGCTCAGTATTTTGATCTCGAATCGGGTCAATTAACACGGTATCCACAGACTGACCTGCTTGAAAGGTTAAATCCGCCGTTATGGTTTCGAAATCTGTACCATTTTCAGCGTCACCAGAAATAGTGAATTGAATTGTTTCTGCTTGAGTGGAGTCTTGACGAATAAATTCAAATCCGCCAGGGTTACATCCTTCATGAAGTACTGTGTCCCCTCCCAAAACATCGGTAAAACTCTTTACGAAATCTTTTGCCGCAGAAAAGCTACCACCAGAGATAAAAACACCCGAATCAAAGGTGTTATCGTCTACATCTCCTACCGCAATTTTTATATGGTAGGTTTCACCGCATTCAATTTTTGCAAAGGCAGTTAACGCAATCGTACGTCCGTCGTATTCATAATCTGTGCCTTCGTTCTTTTTGTAAAACTTCTTGTAAGATCTCCAATGAGGATCCAGCTTTTCGCAGTTCTCTTTCTCTCCATTCAAACCAACTTGGCCAGAATTTAAAGTGTTGATGGAAACCGGAGTATTAGTATATTTTGTAGGGTCATTCGTATCTGGAATCAAAGCAATGTTTTGCGACTCGTATTCTCCACCATCTGGGTTTGGACCGGTTAGAAAAAAACCGAAAGCATCGTTCTGTATACCGCAAACATATTCATCGTACTCCTCAGAAGCAAAAACATAATCAAACGTCAGCGTATCTCCAAAAGGCACAAAGTCAAATTCAATAATACACTGATCATATAATGACCCCGAACCAATAATCAATTTTAAATCCTCATCCTGATAACCCGAATCGATAACCCCGGGTCCTCCCATAAATTCCCCATTACCAGCGTTATTTTGTGCCGCCATTTTCACATTTCCCGTACCGAGAATTATACCACTCTTCAATCCCTCGAAATCGAATCCACTCAATTTAAACGAACCGAATTGCTCATTTGGGCTTTCTGCAGCATCAACCGAACCGTTAAATGTGAAATTGGAAGCCTTGATACCTTCTCCCAACAAAATTTCTTTAATACACTGCTCAAGGGTTAAAGAGTCGTTCGCTATATGCACTTGACCATTGGATACGGACGAAATGCAAAATAAGAATAGCGTAAAACAAAACGTTTTTTTCATAAGAACTGATTCAAATTTAATGTTGGTGCCTACCAACCGAAATAAGTGGGAACTCAAAAAGACTATTTTCCTACTCCGTAAAGACGATTGGTACGATTCTTTGGTTGCATTATCGGAAGTAAATACTTACCAAGAAAAACACAAATTACTTATTACCAGTTAAATGCAAAAAAAAATTATCTAATTAATTGGAAATAACCAGCAAAGGTGAATTTGTTCTTGCCTATTGGCCTTGAAATGAAACTACCATAAGTCAGATCACCATTTCCCCCAGAATTAAAACTTTCGACTTTTTCGTAATCGTATGCTGCAGAATTTGGTTTGATCACGTAAGTATACACTCCTGCACCACATTCAGAACCAGAAGTGAACTCCCTTCCATCCCATTGATTATTATATTTTTCCGAAAAATAGACCAGCTTTCCCCAACGGTTAAATACGAAAAGTACAACTCCCTTAACTGTATCCAAATTTGGAAAGGTCAAATAATCGTTTATTCCATCGCCATTTGGAGTAAACACATTAACTGGGTGAATCGGACACTCGACTTGAACAAAAATTTTCTCTTCCGAGCTTGCTAAATTTCCACATTCATCACGCGCAACAACGGAGTATTCAGTGCTCAATTCCGGAGCCACGCTTATTTGCTTGCCAGTAGAATTATCACTCCATGAATAGGTTATTTTTCCAAATCCACCGGCAGCAGAAACCTCTAAGTGCCCAATATCTTCGTTTTCCGGACAAATAGTTACATCCTCACTCAACCTCTCGATTTTCAACGGCTGAACATCCATGATGTTTAAAACCGCAGAAGAACAAGAGGAGCTCCAATCAACGAAAATCTGCTCAGGTCCTTCAGGTAGAGAATCAATTAATACTTCCACCAATAATGTATCTGTCTTTTGACCCGGTTCAAAATGAAATTTTGCTTTGTCCAAATTATAGTCCGCTCCGAGCAACGCAGAACCAAAGAAATCAATCTCTACATGCTCCTGTAAATCAAAGCTATTTCTGTAACAAACTATTCCTCCATGGTTACATCCTTCGAATACTGCATCGCTTTGATCTCCCGAAAAACTGAAGGGCTTAACAAAGTGATTTGTTGTAGAAAAACTCCCCCCCTTTATAAAAACACCAGAGTCACGAGTTGGATCTCCTCCATCGCCAACAGCTAGTTTAATTGAATAAACTTCACCACACTTAACCGGTGCAACTGCCTTCAGCCGTACGGTCCTACCATCATATTCATAAGTTCCAATAATGTTTTTAACGTAAAACTTCTTGTACGACCTCCAGTTTGGATCAATAGCATCGCAGTATTCTTTCTTACCCTTGCCACCAACAATTCCTGGATTCAACGTATTAATAGAGACTTGAGTAGAAGTGTACTTTTCATGGTCATTGGTATCCGGAATTAAAGCTAAATTCTGTGCATCGTAGTTTCCCCCTCCTGGATTTGGACCCGACAGAAAAAAACCAAATGCATCATTAGCTTCAGAACAAACGTATTCCTCATATTCCTCAGAAGCAAACACGTATTCGAAAGCTATGGTATCGCCTAATGGAATGAAATCAAATTCTACTACGCATTGATCAAACATTTTACCGCCATAAACAAATGTCAGCAAATCTTCATCAGTTGTCAACTCACCGCTCCCACCAAGTGTCAACCCATTTGACGAATTAACTCTTTCTGCAATTTTTACATCGCCGGTACCTAATATTACACCTGATTGCATTCCTGCAAAGTCCCCTTCAGCAACCAAAAAAGATCCAAACTGTGCTTGTGGTTTTTTAGCATCTTCGGTGGAGCCGTTATAACGAATATTGAAGGCATCAATACCTTCTCCCAACATAACTGTCTGTATTCCTTCAGAGACAGTTAACAATTCGTTATCAACTGAAATTTGTGCAATTGTTACGGCGCTAGCTAGGGTATAAAAAATACCTAGCAACCAAAACTTCATGTTAGTGGATAGTGAGCCCATGTAGCTGGAATACGATTTTTACATGGCCTAGTAAATCCATTTCCTCCAAATGGATAAAATTCAAATATGACCGTATGCAGTAAACCATTAATCGATTGAACGAAAACAATCCTACAATAATCAGTTGTCTGAATTTATTCAACCATAAGTAATGAGTTGCATATTGATTCGTTGCTAACGAGTGTTCCTTATTCGGAGTCCTCCTCCCGAGGGGAACTATTACTTGTATATTTACCCGAAAACAAAGGGATGAAAGATAAAATATCGAACTACATTGATACACACAAGGATAGATTTCTTGAAGAATTATTTGAGCTTTTGCGAGTACCTTCGGTAAGTGCTGATCCGAAATTCAACAACGATGTTAGACAAGGTGCAGAATCGGTAAAAGATAGTTTGATAAAAGCAGGCGTAGACAAAGCCGAATTATTTGAAACCGCTGGGCACCCAGTGGTGTATGGAGAAAAATTTATTTCGGAAGACTTGCCAACAATTCTGGTATACGGACATTACGACGTTCAACCAGCGGATCCAATTGAATTATGGGATACACCGCCATTTGAGCCTACTATTAAAAAGACTTCCATTCATCCTGATGGAGCCATTTTTGCTCGTGGAGCGTGTGACGATAAAGGGCAGATGTATATGCATGTAAAGGCGTTTGAAGCAATGATTTCAACTGACACCTTACCATGTAACGTGAAATTTATGATTGAAGGTGAAGAGGAAGTTGGATCAGAACATTTGGCGGACTTTATTTCTGAATATAAAGAAATGATTGCTGCCGACGTAATTTTGATTTCAGACACTGCAATGATAGCAAACGATACTCCATCAGTAACTACAGGACTTAGAGGTTTATGTTATTTGGAAGTTGAATTGATTGGACCAAACATAGATTTGCATTCGGGAGTCTACGGTGGTGCTGTAGGAAACCCAATTAATGTTTTGAGCAAATTAATTGCCGACTTACAAGATGAAAACGGTGTGATCAAAATTCCTGGATTCTATGATGATGTGCAAATAGTGTCGGAAGAAGAACGTGAACAAATGGCAAAAGCACCTTTCGATTTAGAAGAGTTTAAAAGTGGCTTAGAGATTAATGATGTTCAAGGTGAGCAAGGTTATTCAACCTCTGAACGGACTACCATCCGGCCTTCCTGTGACGTTAATGGTATTTGGGGCGGGTACATTGGAGACGGAGCAAAAACCGTTTTGCCATCGAAAGCCAATGCCAAAATTTCTTTTCGTCTCGTTCCTAATCAAAACCCTGACAAAATTCAAAAACTGGTAGCTGACCACCTTCAGAACATTGCCCCAAAGAGTGTGAAAATTAAAGTCACTCCACATCATGGTGGAATGCCGGTAGTTACACCTCCAAATAGTATCGGGTATAAAGCAGCACATTTAGCTATGCAAGACACGTTCGGTAAAGCACCAATTCCTAAACGAGGGGGAGGCAGTATCCCAATAGTCGCACTATTTGAACAAGTGCTTGGTCTTAAGTCAATTCTACTCGGATTTGGACTAAATAGCGACGCATTGCATTCTCCGAACGAGCACTATGGACTTTTTAACTTCTATAAAGGAATCGAAACAATTCCAAGATTTTACCATCATTACACTAAATTATTTGCTAAAAACTAAATGTTTCAGAATGATTAGAACTTATTGCTTTGGGATAATATGTTTCCTGCTACTATTGTGTTCAGGATGCACAGTATATGAAGATGTCCAAATTTTAGGAATTTCGGATTACAAGATTGCTAGCTTGAAAGATGACAAAATCCAACTTAACGTCGCATTGGATGTAAAAAATCCAAATCCGTATAAAATCAAAATCAAGAAGACTTCACTGGATCTATTTGTTAACGGCAGTCAAGTTGGTGAGGCTGACATGTTGAACCAAATCATCCTCAAGAAAAAA
The DNA here is from genome assembly GCA_020631555.1 of Flavobacteriales bacterium. Classification (GTDB taxonomy): domain Bacteria; phylum Bacteroidota; class Bacteroidia; order Flavobacteriales_D; family Parvicellaceae; genus JAHDGY01. Next base: position 17,241 of record JAHDGY010000004.1, read on the forward strand.
TCATCCGATAGCCATCAAATTGCTTTAATCACAGACAAATCAGTATTATCAAAGGCACTTATATCGTCAATTGGTGCACTTATGGGCAAAAAAATAGACGTTGGCATAAAAGGCAAAGTAAAGGCAAAGGCGCTCGGGATTGGCAAAAAATTTGACGTGGATTTTTCAAAAAAAGTTGGCTTAGCTGATCTAAATCTGTAATAAAAATCTAATGTAAAAGCTTGATTAAACTCAATTATTCAGGCTTTTACTTTTTTGTTTCTGAACTCTTTGTATAACTGAATAATTTGCTTCCGAAATGCAATGAACAGCAATATGTACGGTACGGTCATCAGTAAAACTATACCAGCATTCAATCCCAACGCCGCTGAACCTGCATCCTTAGCTTTTTCCTTACACATTGCGCACTGCGCAGATACTTGATTCATCTGCAGCCAAAGTACCCATAACATCAAAACTAACACTTTGAATTTCTTCATAACTAATGATAAAACGGAGCGATCATAAAGTAAACAATTACCCCACTAACTGCAACAAATAACCACACAGGAAAAGTAATCTTCGCCAACTTTCTATGCTTATCAAACTTGTTAAACCTGGCTAAAAGATAAGTGTTCAAGACGAGTGGAATTACGATTATTGACAAAGCGATATGGCTAATCAACAAAGTCAGATAAACCATTCGGAGGACTCCTGCTTCCATAATTTCAGAAGTAGTCATTACCCCGTCATGATTCAAATCACCATAACGAGTTTCACCAGACGTTGCATGATTGGCTATGTACATTAACAGAAAGAGAACCGACAAGCTAATTGCAAACTTCATTAACCACTCATGAGACTCTCTATTTCCTTTACGAATTTGGAACACAGCCAATACCAACACTACCACTGTCGCACCATTAATACCGGCGTAGATGGGGGGCAAAAAGCTTAAATCCACTCCTTCAATTTCAACTTCAAACAATGCAGCAACCGCCAAAGGAATTGCGATAGACAAAACCCATGAGAGAATCTTCAAGTTTTTTTCGGTCCAACTAACCTGCTTTTTCATACGAATCAATTAGTAATTTCAAGTCAACAATTAATTTTTCTACCTCCAAATTTTCCAGACCATCATACTGTCCTCTAATTCTTCCTTCCTTATCTAAAAGAACAATCGACGTAGAATGTAAATAACCGCCATCAGCCTGTTCATCCTCAGCAGCATGGAGAAAAAAGCTTTCCTGACCCAATTTGTAAATATTTTCCTTAGAACCAGTAAACAAACTCCAATTATCCGTGTTTAACTGATATTTACTCGCGTACCAGGCCAATCTACCCACCGAATCCCTTTCCGGATCAACGGTAAAGGACAAAATACCGATGTCCTCATTTTGAAACTCCCTTTGAAGTCGTCTAAGCTGAGAAGAAACCTTCGGACACATGACGGGACAATGGGTGAAAAAAAAGTCAACCAAACATATTTTACCCTTAAAACGTTCAGATGAAATCAGCTCTCCTTCCTGATTATGAAACTCCCATGGAGCAACCACATGATACAGCGTATCGCCACTACCTCCTTCAATCACTTCTTTATTTCCCCATATAGGCAATTTCCTATCCTGCCCACAGGCGGCAAGAAAAATCAAGAAAATCCAACCAACATTATTGACTATCTTTTTTCGCATCCTTCCACTCTTTACTAAGAACCCACAGATCTTCTTTTATTCTTTTGAACTCTGGCGACTTATTTCCGTGATAAATCCCTCTGATGTAGCCCCTCCAATCAATTAACAAAAGTAACTCCTCATATGTTCGATTAGCAAAATCAGAATTACCTACATCTTGTTGAAATGGATTTCTACCATCCTCTAATGCAACATCGAAAAAAATATCAGGTTCACCTTTAACAAACCACCATCTGCTTCTATCTACATCTAATTCAGCTAACATATCTTCAAATGAAATATTATGCCCATTATCCTCCATCAAACTAATGAACAACACGTTATCAAGATGATCATTACCCAAGACCTCCTCAAATACGAATTTCTTCAATTGAGGAAGCAAAATAGGACATCTATAAGGACATGTATTGTAAAGCGTACTAACCAACAACACTTTACCCTTAAAATTCTGATCAGGAATTATAGAACCATCTAAAAGACGTAATCCTGATGTGGAGATCCTTTTGTAAACCGTGTCCTTATTCCCAACACTCAGACTCTTTTCAATACCAAAATAATGAAGTTGCCTACGCTGTGGCTCTCCCAGTGCAAACAAATACACTAATGAAAACGGAACTAATAGAACAACAACCAGCAGCCCTATTCTCTTGTAAAGTGGCCTACTAGGACGCATGGAAATTTAGAATAACTGAAGTCCTCCTTGATAAGATCCTTCGGTAAGTACAATAAAAATGAGATAACAAATGAATGCGATGTAAGGAGCAAGAATCATCCATTTAAAATTACGCCTTTCGTCCCCGAGGTGCATAAAAATCAAAACAATATACCCAGCTTTAACAAGCGTCAACACTATGTAGAACAACTTAATCATCAACCAAGCGGCAGATTCGCCACCACCTTCTAAGGCAGTTTTAGGCCACATCACTCCGACCAACACCTCTACAATTGTTATAATACTTAGAAGCAAAGTCACAAACCAAATCTTCTTACGAATTACCTTTCCGTGTTCTTCGTCATGATTTGCCGCAACTGCGTACGAATCGTTTATATAAAGATCGTCTCTCTCCATTTTAAAGCCTAATTTTCAATTACAGTAGATAGAAGAATGTAAATACAAAGACCCAAACAAGGTCAACAAAGTGCCAATAAAGCCCAACTTTCTCAACCATCTCAAAATGTCCCCTCTTATCGTAAGCCCCCCTTACCACTTGTAACAGAACGATAAGGTTAATAATTACACCTGAAAATACGTGAAACCCATGAAAACCAGTAATAAAGAAGAAATAGTTTGCGTATTGCACCGGGCCATATTCATTTTCTGTAAGATTAGCTCCGTTGATAACCTCATCATCTGCGATTTTACTACGAACTAATGCATCAGCTTCCGCTCCTTCGACTAGCACACCTGATGCAGTACTCATATAACCGTATTTTATCGGAGCGCCATGATCGTCAGCCTCGGTAACTTGAATAGTCGCCATCTCTCCTCCATGTCCAGTAAGTCCGTCGCTAATTTCAAATGCTCCATGATGCGAACCATGAATAAAGTGAGACCACTCCCATGCCTGAGAACCAACGAAAATAGCCCCTCCAATTACAGTTGCAAACAACCACTTAATAACACCTGATTTATCCAATCTATGCCCTGCTTCTACAGCTAATACCATAGTTACAGATGATACGATCAAAATAAAGGTCATTAATGCCACATACATTAGAGGGTAATCACCATTTAGCAATGGAAAGGCCCGGAATATCTGTTCAGCGACTGGCCAACTTGGGGCCTGGTGCCTAGCAAATCCATAAGCGGTAAGCAAACCTCCGAATGTTAATGCATCCGAAACCAAGAAGTACCACATCATTTGTTTACCATAGGTCAGGCTGAATGGAGACCGATTACCTCCCCACAAAGTTGCTTTATCTACCTGTTCTGAATGTGCTGCCATTATTCCGTTTTTGAATGTGCAAGTTTAATGAATATATTCTAAAAACAAGAACAAAAACAGCCACAAACAACCCAAAAAATGCCAGAAAAAACCGGCATACTGAATACTTCTGAAATTCTGACTTCCAACCTTTTTTCTCATCACTTTTGCCATTACAACTCCCAAGATGATTAACCCTAATACGATATGTAAAAAGTGCATACAAGCAATCACAAACAAAAATTGTCCTGTCTTATTTGGAGCTTCCAATAAGTCAAGTTCTTGCTTTGCACTAATCGGAGCCCCATCAATATAAAAAGTCCTATCCACCCGTTTTACTGGCTGAAAATCAAACAACAACTTATAGTCCTTCCCGTACTCACCTTTCAAAAACAAATCACCATAGCCGTTTTTTAGCGAAAACGCCCAATAGAATAATTTGCCTCGGTCCGTATTGGATAAAGCAGAGTCGCCGAGCAACCAAGTTCCATCGGAAGCTTGCGAAAGAAAATTACCAGTTTGCTTGTGCAAAATTCTAAATGTATTACCTGGAATCTGCTCTAGCTTTAAAGATTGGGCATTCATTGAATAGTTAGCAAGAGGGTCGATAAATGAGGTTAAAGCGGAAAGTTCATTTTCCTCCAATGTCTTGCCAGCACATGAATAACTGTCTCCATCAAACGTTATTTCAGAACCATTTAAATAGGCAGAATAATCCGTACCATATGCTCCCTGTGCATTGGAAATCCCTCCTACAAAGTAAATTCCGCTAGCGTTCAATTGTTTCCAAGCGGTCCATTGGCTTGCCCCAAAAGCGCAACCCAATAAAATTGTAATGAGAACAAACATCTTTGCACTCTGCACTTTATCTTGTTTTGCTGCTTTCAACGCCAAATAAATAGTTCCACTACTAGCGACCAAAATCAATGTGCTCCACCAAAATGCATTGGGCATAGCAAAATCTACCCAGAATTTGTCCATCATCGATACGACATACGCCGATATGAATCCGGAAAAAAGCATGCATGATGTTAAGATGAATAATATTACCAGATGGCGGTAATTATTTCCTTTCTGATCGGGGGTAAAGTGATCCTCACTCACTTAGTAGGTTTTAGAGTTTATCCAATAAATAAATGATCAACACCACTGGCAAATAAGCAAACGAACTAAACATCAACCTATTTGCATGTTTGTCATCCAAAGTTTTATAAAGTCGATAGGCCGGAATAAGAAGCATCAACCCACAAATAGATACCAGAATTGCAGAAACAATTCCAGTCATCTGAAATGTCCAAGGAATGATTCCAACGGGAATCATAAATATAGTAAACCAAAATATCTGAAACGCACTCTTTTTATCGCGTCCACCAAGCGACGGTAACAATGCGTATCCGCCTTTTTGATAGTCATCATGAAGCCTCCAAGCTAAAGACCAAAAATGTGGAAATTGCCAGAAAAACTGTACTGCAAACAAGGCCCCTGCTTCTGGACCAAATGCATTTGTAGCAGCCACGTATCCCAACATTGGAGGAAAACTACCCGGAAATGCGCCAACAAAAACGGCAAGTGGAGTTTTACCTTTCAAAGGTGTGTACAATACCACATACATAAACAAGGACAACAAGCCAAGTACCGAACTCAAAAAATTGATTTGCCATAGCATGAACAATCCTAAGATGCCGACAAAAACCGAAACAATAATTCCTTCTGCAACGGTCATTCTACCCGTAGCAATGGGCCTATTTTTTGTTCGATCCATTTGCGAATCCACTTCGCGTTCAATTACTTGATTAAGTCCATTTGATGAAGCTGTTACCAGAAAACCTCCAAGAACCAGCCAAACAATTTGCATAATTTCGACTCTTCCCGGTGCTATTAGATAACCCAAAACTGCTGAAAACACTACCAAAGATGAAAGTCGCAACTTGGACAAGGCGACATAATCCGCAATCTTACCAGACAATGTTGATTTCTTTATTTCCGTCCCTTCGGTTATCAAGTAACTTAAATTGTGGAGCGCAAAGATAACCAATTGTTCGAGGACTTAAACTCGATTCGATATTTGACTTTCTGAATCTCGACAAAATCCCCCCTCCAAGTTCTACAACGTGATCTGGATCACCTCAAAAATCCAAGTATTGATTGCTAAAATTAGTCCGAACTCCAATTTGAAATAGGTGTAACGTGCTTGGCGATTGACTCTCGGAATGCCTGAACGTGTAATTTACAGACAACGAAAGATTAAACTCCTTAACTAATAAATAATCAACCTGAACCCTGTTGAAATACACCGTGCGCTTTCGCCCTTGTGCAATTGTATTTCCATAATCGTTCACTCTGTTCGCATAAGAAGCGAATATATTTCCTCCGTAATTCAGCCCATTTTGATCTTCGCCAAATGCGCTAACGTTTAGCTGTTCTGAGAATCGCCATCGACCACGCTCATAAAACACTTGATTCACCCACTCCCAAAAATTAGCTCCAATAGGATGGGCCAGAGGCTGATTTTGATGTCCATAATTTTGAATAGACGTTCCATGTGAATAGGTAAACGGACGAACAAAATTAAACTCGGTCCGAACCCTGAACCCATCGATCCCAATGGGATCAACCAATTTAATTCCTGTTTGAACACCATATTTATTGGCCCACCAACCACTTCGTGCCCGAATTTCTTTCAATAAGAATTCATCCAATATAAATTGACCATACCAAACCATCCCTTCCCATGGCGCTACCTTTACATTCAACCCCATAATTGCATTGTCCGCAGAACCTTGAAGATATTCTACCGGCCGATAGAAAATAACTGGATTAATATAATTCCATTCCACCCCACGATTAAGCAGTGTATCTCTAGCCTGCCAAATGATTGACTCAAAAAAGCCAAGACTTACGTACTTACCAACATTGCAACTTAGGTAATGAGACGCCGTGTACTTATCTCGCTCCACTCTACTTCCATAAACGCTCTGTTGTTGGGTATAAAGGTTCATGTACTTGAACCTCCAAATTTTAGTGGTGATTAGTGCATATGGATTTGGTGCTCCATTATCAGAACGGAGCAACGAACGGTAGCCATCTCCGATAAAGTGCTTTCCCTGTCCTATTTGAAAATTAAAAATGCGATTTGGTGAATACGATAGGTTTCCTTCCCAAACCAGCGCACCCTTTCCTACATTTGACAGTCCAAAACCTGGAATAACATTAAAGGATTTTCGCCAATCGATTAGGTAATCGGGCGGGGTAAATCGCGCCCAACTTCCTTGTAAAAACAAACTTATTTTATCCGAAACTTCCCCCAGAATTCCAACTCCCACAACTCCATTAAAATAATATTGTGAGGAATCTGAACCAATCCCGGTCATCATATCGGCTATTGGCCGAATTCGTAGCCCAGAGGAGCTACTGCTAGAATACAATGTCTTTCCTCCAAGGATGTCCACTTTACTACGCTGACCTTGTTCCAGCAAATCGGATGCACGGTACGGTTTAAAACTTGTGTGTGCTCCAAATCCCGAATCGGGATCAACAAAATTTAAATGATGGTTGAGAGGCATAAGCCAGGTTTGTGCTAATGCTGAATTAACACATAAAATAAGACTCAAAATAATCCTCGTGCTAGCCAATTTTCATGCGTTTCTTCATGAAAAATAGTGCCATAACCGGCACCCAAGCAACAGCAAATCCAATTAGAAATGAACAAGTTGGATCAGGATGGCTAAGCACGATCGTTCCAACTACCACATAAATCGAGTAGGAATAAATTATGGTCACAGTTTTGACGTCACCTAAACCTAGGCTTCCCAAATTATGGTGGAGATGATTTCTATCTGCCGAGAATGGCGAGACACCCCTGAAAGCACGATAAGTAAATACTCTAAATGTGTCCAACAATGGGTACGCCAACACGGCCATGGCAAAAACGGCCGAGTGTACTTTGGACAAATAATCTGGCAAACCATCCCTTGGCTCATTAATCGCGGAAATTGCTAAAACTGAGAGTATTGCCCCTGTTACCAAAGAACCAGAATCGCCCATAAAAATTTTAGCAGGTGAGAAGTTGAACACCAAAAATGCGGCAAGCGCACCTGCAAGTACAAAGGACAACATAGCCAATGGTACGTTGCCAGTCAAAACAAACCAAACACCGAAAATAAAGCAAGCGATAAATCCAAAACCACCAGCCAATCCGTCCACACCATCAATCAAGTTATAGGCATTCACAATCACTATGTACGCAAACACAGATAACATCGCACTTTGCCATTCGTCTAATTCATAAACGCCAAAAATTCCTTCCATACTGTGAATCTTGATTTCAGCCATCATCACCAATATGAAGGCTACCATCATGTGGGCAATGAGTTTTTTTATGGAAGCTGTACCGAAAATATCATCTTTTACCCCAATAAAAAAGAGCAAAATCAGACTAGCTACTAAAAACTTAAAATTGGAAAAAGACTTAGGAATATGCAGATAATCATCCGGATACCATAGCGCGTATGAAAACAACACGGCCCCAAAAATGATTACTCCTCCGAGCGTCGGAATACTGCGTCGGTGCTTTTTACGTTTTTCAATTGGCTCATCTACAAGATGTTTAATCTTGGCCACTTTAATTAGCGAAGGAGTGGCCAATAAAACCACAAAAAATGCGGTGGTAAAACCAAAAACTATAAGCTTAATACCTAATTCGTCTAGCATTTCTTAAAAATCATAATACTTGTTCCGAAGCGTAGTTCTCAGTCCAATGAAAACAAAATTAGCTTTTTCCTTTAATCCTGGTCGTTGCGACGTACGATTGGTGTAACCAACAACAATTTGCATCCCGGTTTTTACATTCAAGCTGTAACCCAATTCCAATTGGATACTGGCAATACTTGCCTCCAACTCTGACAATCCAGTCGTAGGCAACTGATCCGACAAAAGTGGATTCGATCCTATTCTTTGAACGCCATTTTCTTTCCTTCGTGCCAACATCAACTTACAATTGCCAAAAAGCCTAGAACGTCGGTACTGGATAATGCCAACCGCTTCCCGGAAGCTAGCTCCAAGGGGATGTGCCAATTCTTGGTTGTAATGGGTATAGGACACCAAAGGATCTGAATGGGAATAAGCATATTTACTCACTGAATTGTACTCAAAAATTGTCGAAAGTCCTTCCAAATTTAGCAAGTCGAAGGTGCGAACTCCAAGTTGAAGACCTCCCTTAAAATTAGATAGGTCGTCAAACATTAATTGTCCGTACACCTGCAAATTATCACTAAACTTATGTAAAGCGTTAAGCCCAAGTACAACATTTTGATCGCCCTTATTTCCCACACCGTTGATTGCACTATTGGCTAAAATTAATGGAATGTAAGCCGAAAAATGAGCCGGTACAGTACCCTCAGTATTATCGTATCGCCTAAAAATTGTTCCTTCAAATAAACCTAATTGAGTCAGGTTCCCTACCAACAAATTCAAAAAATGAAAAGAAGCAAACTTGGGTTTGAACAGAGCCTCTGGAGTGGTGTGTGCTGGAATTCGATCTAAGGTTTGAATATTGGAGAATATCGAACTGTACAATAACCTCCCTTTCAATAAAGTTGTAGTTGCTTTTAAATACAGTGCATTTGCAGCGTTATCGGACAATAATAAGGATCGATAACCATTTCCTATAAAATGATTTCCATGACCAAATTGCACATTCAGTTGCTTAATTGGCGAATACGAAATATGACCAAAGGCTAGAGAATAATCATAACGTTTACCTTCTTTGAATTTCTTATGGCGACCTTGTCCGGGAATCACTCCACGATCATCTGCAAATGCTGCAACGTACCGAGGAAAACTCGCCTGATTTTCGTAAACACCAGTTTGAATGGAGACCTTTTCGGTAATATCAGCCTGCACTAAAAGCCCTCTTGTATTAACCAATAATAGAGGAAGCGTGTCGGTTAAATCCGACCCTGCAGAAAAGTCAAACAGCGGATCTATAAAAAGTCGAAATTGGTCTTTCTCTATGCGAATCAAATGTTCCTCAAATAGTTTCCTACCAATTAGGCTTTTTCTTGATCTGGATTTTTTTTTCAATTCCATTGAACCTATGTTAATCATAGATTCTAGATAAGGACGAACAGCCTGATGATCTTGGTTCTGAACGCGAGCCATGCCAGCCTTAAACTCGGTGTCGAAACCTAAATTAAGTGGCAAATTTTTCTGCTGAGAGACCCCTTGAAGTTCGGCAAACAACAGAACCTTTAAAGTCAACCCAAGTATGACTTGTTTAGACGAAATGCTCGAAAGCATTTTGTTCCACCAAATCTTCATAAACGCTTGTTATGCCTTCCTTTAGTCTAATTTTATACGTCCAACCTAACCGTTCCAACTTACTCACATCCATAAGCTTTCGCGGAGTACCGTCGGGTTTAGAGGTATCGAATCTTAATTCCCCATCAAATCCAACGACCTGTTGAATGGTATACGCAAGTTCGCCAATCGACAAATCCACGCCACTTCCCACATTTACCAATTCTCGTCCATTGTAATTCTCAAGAAGAAAAAAACACGCATCCGCTAAATCGTCTACATGGAGAAATTCTCTTTTTGGTGTACCAGTGCCCCATATTTCTACATGCCGTTCACCACTGACTTTAGCCGAATGGAATTTTCTAATTAATGCTGGTAAGACGTGTGAATTTTGTAAATCATAGTTATCATTCGGACCATACAGATTAGTTGGCATCGCGGAAATAAAATTGCAATCGTACTGGTCTCGATAAGCCTCGCACATTTTAATCCCTGCTATTTTGGCGATGGCATAAGGTTCGTTTGTTGGCTCTAAACTATCGGTCAACAAATAATTTTCCTTCAATGGCTGCGGTGCCATTTTCGGATAAATACATGAGGATCCTAAGAACAGCAATTTGCCTACCTTGCTTCGATATGCTTCATGAATTACGTTGGACTGAATCATTAAATTATCGTACAAAAATTCAGCACGATATACATTATTCGCATGAATTCCGCCAACCTTAGCTGCGGCTAAAACAACAATATCTGGCTGTTCCTGATCAAAAAAATCACGTACAGCCTCTTGATTTCTAAGGTCCAATTCACTTGAAGTTTGGGTAACAATGTTTGTAAACCCACTTCGTTCGAATCGTCGGACTATCGCCGAGCCGACCATTCCTCGATGACCAGCAACGTATACTTTTGAGCCCTTATTCATTGTAATCAAGGATTCGGTGTCCGCCTTCCATTAAATATTTATCTCTTCTGAATAATTCAAGATCAGAGTTCATCATATCCGAAACCAATGATTGTAAATCATGCTTGTGCGACCATCCAAATGTTTCTTTGGCCTTTGTCGGATCACCAATCAACAAGTCCACCTCAGTTGGTCTAAAATACCTCGGGTCAACTTCTACTATTACATCACCGGTGGCTTTATTAATTCCTTTTTCATCCACTCCTTCACCAACCCAATCTAACTCAATATTTACCTCTGAAAAAGCAAGATTAACAAAATGACGAACCGCATAAGTTTCTCCCGTGGCAAGCACATAGTCATCCGGAACATCATGCTGCAACATCATCCACATACCTTCTACGTAATCCTTTGCATGCCCCCAATCTCTTTGGGCGTCCATGTTACCGAGGTAAAGCTTATTTTGTAATCCGAGAGATATTTTTGCAGCAGCACGGGTTATTTTTCGAGTAACAAAAGTTTCCCCTCTCAATGGACTTTCATGATTGAACAAAATTCCATTGCAAGTGAACATACCGTATGCTTCCCTGTAATTTTTTGTTATCCAAAATCCGTATTGCTTAGCAACGGCATACGGACTTCTTGGATAGAAGGGTGTTGTTTCCTTCTGCGGAACTTCAAGTACCTTTCCGTAAAGTTCTGATGTTGAAGCCTGATAAAACTTACATTTCTGTTCCATTCCCAAAATTCTAATTGCTTCTAAAATTCTAAGTGTACCAATTCCGTCAGCATTAGCAGTATATTCAGGAACCTCAAACGAAACCTTTACGTGAGACATTGCAGCAAGATTGTAAATCTCATCTGGCTGTACTTCCTGAATAATTCGGATTAAATTAGTAGAGTCGGTTAAATCCCCATAATGCAGAAAGAAATTCACATCTTCCTCATGCTTATCTTTATACAGGTGGTCAATCCGATCGGTGTTGAATAACGAAGCTCTTCGTTTTACACCATGAACAATGTAGTTTTTTTCCAACAGCAATTCGGCTAAATATGCTCCGTCCTGCCCGGTAATCCCAGTGATTAGTGCGACTTTCCTATTCATAGTAGGTGAAATTAGTGGTTATTGGGTGATAAATTGAATCAACATGGAATGATTGTTTTGTTAACAATTGATTTTAAGTTAATTACTTAAGCTGTTGTTCTGGAATTTCACGTCCGTTTTTACTGAACAACAAACCAATTGTTTTTAAGGTCTCTACGATTATATTTCATTTCGGTTCCAGTATTCCAATCTTTTAATTCCTTTCCAGCATATTTAGCAATAGCATGACCGGCCGCAATATCCCATTCCATGGTTGGTGCAAATCGCGGATAAACATCCGCCATCCCTTCTGCTACTAAACAAATTTTAAGGGAACTTCCCAACTCCAGCAATTCAACCTTTTGCGATTTTTGATTTAATTTCTCGATATAAACTTTCATTCGATCCGAGTAATAAGCCCGACTTCTTGTTAAAACGAATGTATCGCGATTTTGCAGCAATGGAAGTTTCTGAGCAGCTAAATCCAGCTCCTGCTTAAATGACCCAATACCCTCAGCTCCAAAATATAAACAGCCGCTAACCGGAACGTATATCACACCAAGAATAGGCTCCTGATTGCGCACTAAGGCGATGTTCACTGTAAATTCTCCGCTTCTTTTTACAAATTCCTTTGTTCCATCAAGTGGATCCACAATCCATAGATATGGCAAATCCTTCCGCTCTTCATAAGGCAAAATTGTTCCTTCTTCACTTAAAACGGGAATATTTGTGGTTTCCAAATGCTCCATAATCACGGAATTGCAATTTTCATCTGCATTGGTAACGGGAGAATTATCCTCCTTATAAGACACATCAAAATCCGTTTCATAGATTTTCATGATTTCCTCACCTCCAAGCTTTGCAGCATTTATTGATAATTCTAAAAGTTCTTCCAGATTCACGTTTCTAACAGTTCATTTCGTTCTAATTACCCTTCCCTTCCATTTTGGGGTAAAAAAAATGGCAAGCGCAGCTAATATCAACAGATAAAAGGGATAGCCAATAAAAACGATGAGAAAATAATTAAGCGCAGGTTTTGCCTCAGTAGAAATTGCGACTTGACGCAAAAAAATGTAATCAATCGCAGCCTTTACACTGCATAAAATTAAAAGATGATTTAAAGGAAAATCAGCATAAAGATTTAAGCACAAACCAATCACTAGTAAAATATTTAAACCTCCAACCAAGGCAGCCGTGCTAGTTGTGGTTAAATCTGAATACAACCTGGGCTTTTTAATCCATCGAATACGCTGATCGAAAAACGAACGCAAAGAAACTCCTCTTGTTTCAACTTTACACTGCTTCGGATTTGCAACTTCAATCTTTCCCCCTGAACGTTTTATATCGTGCAACATAAAAACATCATCACCTGACGACACCGTATCTTGCAAATTGGAGTTTAACCAACTTTGCTTTTCCACACACATATTCGCCCCATTGCATAATGTTGGATATCCTAATTGTGCAGAGGAAATTGAACTGGCAACAATAGACATGAACTCTAGCGTCTGCAAATGACTCCAAAAACTATTTCCCTTGATAGCAACATACCCGATTACAAATTGTGCTCTAGACGAGCAAATGATCGAATCGTAGGCATTCATCCACCCTATGGGAACTGTGCAATCCGCATCTGTAAAAAGCAAATAAGGAAAATTTGCCAATTTTACCCCTTCTCGAATTGCTTCTTTTTTACCAATCCCGATAGACTTAATTATTTGATATTGGTAATCCGCATTGGCCAGTAATTCATTTGCCGTTTCGTAACTTCCGTCATCGGATCCATCATCAACCAGTATCAATTCAAAACACTCAAATGGGTAATTTACCGCACCTATCGAATTTATGAGCTTTTCCAAATTTGCCAATTCGTTTCGCATGGCAATTACAACTGTAAACTGCGTTCTGTGATTTGGGCTATTGGCAACACATACCCTCTCCGGTTTAGGATTTTTTTGCCAGATAATAAACTGAGCTAGGATCCATAGAATGTAGCCCCCCATTATTAGCCAACTTGTCAGCAAGAGTATACTAATCATCTTTTGCCGTTTTTTGACCGAGAACTAGTAAACTTCCAATTAACGCCGGAATCAATAAGTTAATTATCATGAGAAGAACCGATGCGCCAAATGCTTCCATTTCCGCCATAAATTGGGGTGCGAAAATTAAAATCATCCACATTTCGCGGATACCGAATTTGCCCAATCCAGGAGAGGGTATGAACGCTATAATTCCATATAAAATCCCGATCAACGCAATTGAAAGGGTTATTCCTTCATCAAAGCCAAACAAAACCAACAACAAATGAAGTTGGATTAAAAACACTAGGTACCTGATAATACTCGCAATCAATACAAAAACCAACAATTTGGACGATAAGGAACTTAACGTACCCAGACTTTTTAGGTATTTTAATTTTTGAATCTTGTCGGATATTTTGGGCGCAATAAAATAGAAGACCAATGCTCCAACCGAACCTAAACTGCATACAGCTATAGATGTACCAATTACTTTATCAACCTCCGATCTTAATGGAATTCCTTCAGCTAATATAATCCCCCCCCCAATTGCTCCCATTGCAAACGTAACCAGCATTTGTGCATAGCTACCAACAACTGTACGTGCCAAGGCTATTTTCTTTTTTTTTCTTGGAACGCTAACGATTCTACCAAAAAAGCTACCCAATTGGTTAGGGGTAATTATACCGGCTGCCACCCCAATGAATATAACCCGCATACTTTCAAGGAAACCAGCTTGATAAACATCACTGACCAAAATTTTCCATTTATACGCTTCCAATCCCCAATTGATGGGCATCAAAACAGTCGCCACTAAAATTAAATACGACCAATCCGATTTAAACACAACACTCCAATCCACGGAATTTTGAGCTTGGGCCAGCTCTGAGTAAACGAAATAAATTGCGCCAACAAAAATTACTACTTTCAAGATGGAAAATAAATGCTTGGGCAAATTACCTTTGTACCGATATTTATCCGTTACAGTCAAAACAATTCAGTTGGTTAAAGAAAAGATAATTCTAGGAATTGACCCGGGAACTTCAATAATGGGATATGGGCTTATACTCGTTACTGGTAACAAAATGAAACTCATGAATACCGGTATAATTAACCTATCGAAGTTGGCTAATCATGAACTGAAACTAAAGAGAATTTTTGAAAGAGTAACCCACTTGATAGAGGAATATCATCCGGATGAAGTAGCTCTTGAAGCACCGTTTTTCGGTAAAAATGTTCAGAGTATGCTGAAACTGGGTAGAGCTCAAGGTGTAGCTATGGCTGCAGCACTAAACCGAGACCTTCCTATAATGGAATATAGTCCTCGAAAGATTAAACAAGCAATTACTGGTAATGGTAATTCGAGTAAAGAGCAAGTCGCTAAAATGCTACAATCGCTGCTGTCAATGGATCGCCTACCTTCATACTTGGATGCTACCGACGGCCTGGCGGCAGCCGTTTGCCATCATTTTCAGTCGAGAACGTTAAAAGGTGGTAAATCTTATTCCGGCTGGAAATCATTTGTTAGCCAAAACCCTACCCGGACCAAATAACTTAAGCCTCGGAAATTTGTTTAGCCAATTGAGCTAAACGATCATGATCTATTTCCAACTTTGGTCTGGAAAAATTCATGTCTTCGACAGAGTTAATAGGTATTAAATGAATATGAGCATGAGGCACTTCTAACCCAATCACAGAGACACCTATTCGCTCACAGTCTATAACAGCTCTCATTTTACGTGCGACATCACGAGCAAACAAATTTATTTTTGATAAGGTACTTTCAGGAAGATCAAATAAGTAATCAACTTCTTGCTTAGGAATAACCAGCGCATGACCTTCCACCAAAGGTGAAATATCCAAGAATGCTAAAAACTCCTCCGACTCTGCTACTTTGTGACATGGTAATTCACCTGCCACAATTCGGCTAAATATCGAGGCCATCAACGAGTAATTTCAAGAACTTCAAATTCCATCACGCCATTAGGCACCTTAATCTCGGCAATTTCTCCTACTGCCGTACCCAAAAGTCCCTTAGCAATAGGTGAATCGACAGAAATCTTACCAGTCTTCAGATTAGCCTCGCTTTCCGCCACTAAAGTATACTTTGCCTCCATTCCATTTTTAACATTCTTGATTCGAACCGTTGATAAAATGTAAACCTTGGACGTGTCCACCTGAGATTCATCAATTAATCTTGCATTTGCGAGCTTCTCCTTAAGTTTAGCCAACTTAGTCTCCATTAAACCTTGCGCCTCTTTAGCCGCATCGTACTCAGCATTTTCAGACAAGTCACCCTTATCTCGAGCTTCAGCAATTTGCTGCGATATTTTTGGCCTTTCGACATTCTCCAACTGAGAAATTTCATCTCTAAGTTTTTGAAGTCCTTCTTCTGTATAGTATGTTACTTGCGCCATAAGCGAGTTTCCCAAATGCAAAGAATCCCGTTAAAACGGGATTCTCAATTCAATCCTAAATAATATTAGTCTAAATATATCTATTTCACGTTAATTCTTAAACCCAAAGAATGAGTAATTCCAAACGCAGTAGACAATCGAGCACCATAATCCAGAGATATTGTGCTCTCTTTAGACTTTCCTACCGGAAGATCTAATGAAAGTCCTCCAGACGGACCATTAAGCGCAGTAGCACTCCGCGCATCTTCTGCAAACATTCCTGGTTCGTACACATAGCCAGTACGTGCCTTGAAATGCGCTTTATCAAACTTAATATGATACTCCAGTCCTACACTTACTTGATCACGTCTGAACGCATTCGCAACAAATGCCCCACCAAGAGTCAAATTACTACTTTCTGAAAGCAGGAAATTATATGAAGCCCCTATAGATAAAAGAGACGGCAGCTCAAACGCGGCTGCATTCCTAGATCTTGTCGCTGTAAGACTAGTTATTGAATTTGATATATTCTCATCTAACCCATCACCAGTAAACCGCATTGGAGTACCAACATTCTTCAATGAAATCGCAATTTTAGTCTGATCTCTGTCTCCAGTAGCATATCGAATACCTGCATCAAACGCAACCCCGATGGCACTTACGTTTGTCAATGCTTCGCTAATTATTTTCGCATTAATTCCTGCCGATATCGACTCTGAAAATCGTTTTGCATATGCTAAACCTAAGTTAAAATTTGAAGGTGTAAAGTTTCCTATTCCCCCTTCGGGTGCATTAGTTCTAGTGATTTGGATATCCCCGAAACTTACACTCATCAAAGAAATTCCCAGTACCCCAGTTTCACCCAGCCGCTGACCCAATCCAAAAGAATTAACTCTAACTCCTGCATTTCCAAGCCAATTAGAAGTAGAAGCAAGAATTTCAGTTTTGTCTACAAACGCCAGACCTGCAATATTTAAGAATGAAGATTCAATTCCATCAACGGAACTCAATCCTCCAAATCCCCATGCAGAGCTTCTAGCCCAAGGGTTTATTAACAACTGAACGGCACCTGCTTCACCAGTCCTATCCTCATTACCGGCCTTAGAAGATCCAACGGACAAACTAACCAATAGCAGTGCAAGCAAACTGCATTTTATCGTTTTATTCATGAAAGCCAATTTTAAATTAGGCACTTTTATTAATAATCTTCAAGATCGGCTTGTCGCATCACTCCAAACCATTTCAAAATTCTTTCGCCAACATCTGGTACCTTAACATGCATCAAATAGACACCACTGACAATTGGAACTTGTGCAAAATTCTTCAGGTCCCAATTAACAAAGGTTAAATCGTTGTCCTTTGATATAGATTTCACTAAAGTTCCATCCAGCATATATATATCTATATCGCATAGCTTCGGTAGGTTAACAATCTTGATTTCGTTATCGTATCTATTCTCCTCATAACTAGAATATGCATAATAAGGATTAGGGACAACATTGATCAATTTCATCGCGCTGTCCATAACAACTCGATCTTTAGTCTTGGTCTTAAACTTATCCAAATTAAACCTATACAAAGGATTCCAACTATTCTCCGATCCATTTAAATCCCCTAAATCTTGCCTTCCGTCAGGAGCATAACGAGAATATCGCTGCTTAGTCTGAATAGTAATTGTTAGATCCGATTCAAGAAATTTAAACCCTGGCTCAACCGTCGGACAACCAACCCACAAACAAGACTCCCAAACCTTTTTGACGGCGGAATTTCCACCATCCATGAGTTTTGAGTGATTAAATACTGCGTTATCATACCTTGGCTGATACTTTCCCAAATTAGCTGTTGGTGCCTGATCAGCACGATGATTGCCGAAAATGTACAACCAGTGTTTACCTCCCCAAGCTACGTCACCACCTGGTAAATACATATCACTAGTTGGGTTAAATAACATGTCATCTCCATTACTACCTTTTAACCAAGAATCCTCGCCAAACGCTACGTTCAATCTCTCCCCCGTTTCCAAGGAAACAACATATCCAGGAAACCAACTACATCCGGTAGGTTGCGACCCATTTGCTGTTGCTTCATTAGTTCCGGTGTTCCCATCTCTATCTACAGACGGACTAGGCTTGATACTCAACTTTCTGGTGCCACCAACCGAATTGGAAGGATCATCATGTGTTTCAACGACCACGCAACGTGTCCATTTTGATTTATCCGAAGTGAACACAATACTTATACTACCAAGCTTATCAAAGCTTTTATTCCATAATCCAGAAACGGTTATACTCTTACCTCTAGGAGAATGCAAGGCCCCTCTTCCCTTAGAATAATTCTGATCATCCCCATAGGCTGTCATTTGATAGGGAGCGAATAAACCATCTGCAACCTTCTCGAAGTCTTCCTCAGGATCTACTCCACCGAAATCTTCCCAAACACAACTAGACTGCGCACTAGGTGTTTCTCCTTCCACACAGTCCTGAACTGTCCGTCCACTCCTGATCCAGTTACGGATAAAATTTCCATCAATATCACTAACCCCTCTAAACCACTTTGACTCTTTACCATTGGACACAGCATAATCCATATAAAAATCAACTCCTTCTGTATCAGATGTTTTAGCCGCCTTACTAGCATCATACCCCGCCTTACCAGCAAGAATATTAGGAGGCAGTAACGTTTCTTTATGATTATACTGACCTATTCCAATAGAAATCCCCCATTTTGGGATAATATGCTCTGTAAAACGGGCTATAGTTTGAGTGGATCGAACCGTATCGCCTTCAGTTAGATTAACGCAATACCAAGACGCACTGTCTAGTGCCTCGTTAGAATTATCTCCATTTCTCGGAAGGAACCTTAGCTCAAAATCCCCACCAGCAACACTTAGCGGATCAACAACCTTAATATATACTGGTCCATATCCAGCCTCGTAGGTAAGCTCTTTTTGAAAACCGTCCGAAGCGATTTTATCCAAAACCTCTTGTGACAGCTTAAGCCCATACCCTCCGTTTCCTTTTCCCTCCAATCTGGTAACCGGAATTGCATCACCATACGACGCAACAGCTTCAGTTCCGTACTGCTCTGGTGACACTATATGGGGAATTGCTGTGTAAGTTCTTACATTGAACCGGCTTCTTAAATAAGGTTTCTTTTGTCCATCTAACTTATCAGGCTTCAGCGGGTCAAATGTCTTGAAATTATTGTGTGCATAACTTACGGCCATAAAATAATATTCTTTATGGTTAATTAAAGCCTTATCGCCTTCAGCAAACTCGTCGTTAAATAACCTAAAACTATGACTAATCCCAGTATCCGTTCCAGCCACCATCAACTCCGGTTCCAAGACATTTAAAGCAGGGTTTAACTCGAAATTTATCAACTGCCCCACCGAATCTTCAATATCACATTGAAACACCAAGGCCGCTTTATTGGGATCTCCTAAATCAGAAGAACTAACAGATCTATCCTTCAACTGAAACACTTGATAACCTTGAAAACGAAACTTTTTATCAATATTCTTTACAGTAGTATCCGAACTAAAAATAAATGGATCTTCTTCCTCGTAGGATTCATCCGTACCAGAAAGCATGAAAATTAATTCCCCATCTAATTCCTGAATTGTCAAATCTGGCGCGATTGGACCATTCAACACTTCGAAACAATTATCGAACAATGCCTGCGCTTTATCATCCGCAATTCTAACCTTCTCAACCGATAAGAAACTATTTGTAGAAGAAATTGCACGTGCATACACCACACCTACTGTAATATTATTCACTGCACCAGGTTCAAGACGGAACGGTCCAGCAGCTTGCACAAATCTTCTATCTCCAGCAGTATTTCCAGCACTCAATTCTGTCCAACTTCCCATTTGCACTCCCTCTGTTCCGAATGCGATTGGATCTGTATCTCCTGGAAAGGCATAATCTGTTGTTTGCTTTATCCCATTAATAGTTTTATCAACTCCAGATCCTCCATGATACAATGCCGACCCATCTTTCCATTTTCCGGTCATGTAATTGTAATAATCCACAGCTTTACTGGGGTCATCATTAACACCAGCAATGTACCCCCCCACACCACTTCTTGTGATATGCATGAATCTCCTCATTCCAAACCGTTCATTATCTGCAACTCCATCACCATAGCCTACACCAATACCTTTGTACACGATCCCTTTTCCAGCAACTGCCTCCTGATAAGTGACACTTGTGTCCCCAACCGGTCCAGGATTATCAATCCCATCAGAATCCTGATAAGGCCCTTGAAAGAAATCAACCCCAATCGCAGGCGGATTGGGTCCAATAGCATTGCCAGCACCTGCATCATCTATCGGGTCACCGTTATACGCATATCCTAACCCTCTAGCCACATCACAACCAATAAAATCATCCTGAGAAGTTCCTATATCCGGGTCAACCCAAACGGCGAAATACGTTTCAGTCAGAGTCAACGTACCCTTATTCACCATCTCATAATTATAAAAAGTCATGTCATTAACTTCATCACCGGTATTAAATGCGAAAGCCTGTGCCCTAATTTCCATACCAATAGGCTGACCTTTACTTTCTGTATGTGCATTCCCCTTGTCATTAAAAATCCACCAATACGTATTGTCACCAAACAGAATCACTCGTTTATTGACACCACAATCATAGTTGTTGTTTATATCATAATAAGGATAATCGCCATCCCCCTCAGGATCGTATTCTAAATCGCCATCCCTATCGTAAAACGGAGCTAAAAAGTAATCTTGAAATTGATCTACATCTCCATGAGCAGGCCAGTTAATAATTTCACTTGGTATAACATAACCAGCAAACTCTTCGGCTAGGCTACAAGTATTATCATTTTTACAATCCCAGTATTCAGAAAACCTCTTCACTTCCTGTCGGTTCATTTGATAAAACCTGTCCCATCGCTTGCACTCTTCTGCAGTAATCTCAGCACTTCCATATCCAACACGGGTAGCATCCTCATCATCATTCACCGCATTGAATTTTCCTGATAACGGACCAGGCCAAAAGTCCTGACCTTGAGCAAATTGCATAGCAGCAAGTTTAAGCTGACCATTTGGATCTTTACCTCCAATCCAAAGGGCACCAGCAAAAATAACCCTGTTACCATCCTCCTTAGGCACCATATAACCCGCAATTCCACCAGCTCGGTTATACCATACCGATCCACCTGTGGTTAAAAATGCTTGAACGTTATTAAACTCCATTTGGACAACAGCGGTTGCAGCCGCACAATTTGCAGCTAGACCGCGGGTTGAATTAGATTCATCTGAATTTACAGGTTTCGGGGGATTCCAAGCATAACTTCCAATTACGCATAAACACCCCAAACCAGCTAATAATAATTTCGCTCTCATAATAACTTCAATTGTAAGTTAGAAATCCAATTTTGCACCAAGTCTAATACTTCTTGGCAACCCCAGATTAAAAGGGTTATTCACCTTCATACTTTGCAATGTTCGATAAGTATCAGGATTATTAGATGTGTTAATCTCACTCTGTGAAGAAGGAGCCGCCAAAAATCCATCATCATCGGGAGACTTAGAATAACCATAAACAGCATTTACATTACGAATACCGAGTACATTGAAACAGATTAGTGAAATATTCAAGTTAGCAGACCTTGCCCCATCCTTTCCAAACTTCAACTTAAAACTTCTATCAATAGCTAGGTTCATATTGAACTGCCCAGGCAATCTTGCACCCAACGGCGTGCCTTCTAGTAAACCATCACTGCTAGCTATCAACGCCCTATTCCACAACTGCCGACTAGCAGAGTAAGGTAATCCAGACGAGTAATCTCCTACAACGTTCAACCCAGTATTCTTAAGCACATCCACACCAAACCACTTAGGCCCATTGTAAGCAGTCCCTTCTCCGAATCGGTAATCCAAAACAATATTTACCTTGTGCCGGCGATCCCGCGAGGTAGGGAAAATTGTCCGTAAATTACCGAGCCCATTACTTGCCAATGTAGAAGATGCATTTGCACTAGATCCCGTAGCCGACGCAAATTGCAAAGTGTAATTAGCACGTAACTGAATATTTCCACTTCTTCTTAAATCGTATTCTATCGTCATTCCCTTAACAGTACCAAAATCTATATTCCTGTAGGTCATGTAATTTCCAGGATAAGCTCCAGTAATAGCAGATAAAGCGACTTGATCCCTTTGCTCCCGGTAAAAAGCAGAAATTTTCAAAGAAGACGATTGCGTCAACACTTGCTGAAAGCCAAGTGAATAATCGATCGTTTTTTCAGGTTTCAAACTAGGGTTATTAATAATCGGATTACTTAATTCTCTCAAAAACAAATACTTTATCGGCTCAATCCTAAGTCCTGAAGTTGGACGTTTAGTTAGCACATCATAGTGGGCGAAAAACAAAGCTTCATCTGAAATTGGGAATGAAAATGCAACCCGAGGCATTACATTTACCTGCGGAGTGTAATCTTCAAAACCATCTGCTGCAATTTCCTTAGTAGCATCCACTCCCTGCGCCAGGAATGGCTCCGGCCTACCTGTGACCCCACCAATTGAATTGGGATCTGAAACCTCATTACCATCAGCATCGTACCAAGTATCCTCAAACCTGTAACCGGTAATTGACGACGGGTTGCTAATATCATTAACATACACCATAGCATTTTCATTAACCGAAGCAGGATGCGACACTTCTACGCTATTTAGACTACTCACATCCTTAACCGATCTCCCCTGATACGTTGAATATAAATCTTTCAACACCTGCTGATTAGCATCAAACCTATCGACTCTTACCCCAACGTTAAAAATGATATCATCGAAGGCAAATTTATCCATTATGTATCCAGAAACGTAAACCGGCTCGAATGCCCCAATTGGTCTTGCTTTAAATTCAGTACCTTCGATAGTTTCCGTAAAAAAATCATCGAACGAAGGTTTACCCTTTAACGGTTTACCTGTATAATCGTAGCCATAGTAGTATACAAAGTTTTGTCCCTCATTTAATAACTCATCCGCACTAAACATATCCAACGAGAACATACTCGGATCATAAGCATCTATATTCAAAAAGTCACTACCATCAGGGTTCATTCCCAACTTATTCCTTAAATTTCTATCGAAATAACGTTGCGCCGATAAAGTGACGAGCCTGTCGTAAGTCACCTGAGTATAACTTCCTTGATTCGAATAATTTGGACTCGCCTCGTTTATTGGCTCCATATGAGCATTTTGCAGTCTTCTCATTTGATCCCATAGACCATACGCTCTATTACGCGTGATGCCTGAAAAGGAACTTGCACCGAGTGTAAAGTACCTATCTGATCGTTGTTCGTATTCAAACCCTACTCCAACCGCATGGTTACCAATATCAGCTGAACCACTAGCTGTAACCCTAAATTGAGACGTGTTACTTACCGAATACTGTCCCCCAGGCTCTCCGTAGTTATACCACATGTCATATGTCCTAACCGGAACATCTCCATTTCTTAAACCACGATATGTGGTAACGTCATCAAGTTGGGTGATATTTGAAAAGTTGTTAAAAATATACTCTGTATAATTAGCAAGAACTGGATTGATGCTAGACGGTGTAAAAACGACAGACGTATCCTCATAACCCTGATGAACAAACTGTTTGCTTTCCACGTCAAAAGTATACGACGGCCTGCTAAATACATCAAACTTTCCTACATAACCATAATTAAAAAAATTGTCTTGATGCACCCTATCCTGAGTTAGGTAACTATTTCTTGAGTAGTCCACCATCAAAGTATAATTGGCATTTGATACTCCTCCGCTCTTCTTTGTCTTTGCTTCCTCTGCATCCACAGGCGAATTAGAAAAACGTTGCGTAAAACGTCCAAAAGCTCTCCAAACATGATCTCGCTGCTCAGCGTAATTATTAAAATTCATTAAGCTACCGCTCCTATCGTAGAGATTATCGTAATCAAATGAAC
Source organism: Flavobacteriales bacterium (assembly GCA_020631555.1). Lineage (GTDB taxonomy): Bacteria > Bacteroidota > Bacteroidia > Flavobacteriales_D > Parvicellaceae > JAHDGY01. The sequence goes on from JAHDGY010000004.1 coordinate 41,491, forward strand.
CTGTACCACCAAAACTCAGGTCCATATTTTTTGACAAGTTAACCGTCAATTTGGCCGTCATCGAGCCCCTTGTTCGTCTATTGTTTTGCGAAAAGCTAACCTTTTTCAAATCTTCTGGCCCCAAATAATCAGCCGCATACCTTGCCACGGTGTCGCTCTCTGTTTTCTCTATAAAATATGGATTAGCGGTCAATCTATTTATTCCGGCATCAGACAAAACGTAGTGATCGACTCCAAAAGGACGTTTATCTATAACGTCTGTAAAGTTTGCCGAAAGAAAGAAACCCATTAATGGATCTTTCTTAACTCCAGAGCTATCCTTTCGAACCCAAAGCGGACCAGAAATATAACCCTCCAACATATTATAACCTTGTTGATCTAGACCATAAACATTATCCCCGGCCTTAAAACCAGAAGATAAAACTTCGACCCCACCGAACACGTCGTTTGTAGCCCCTCTGGTTGTTATCGAAATCACACCACCGGTAATATCACCATAGTTAGCCGGAATCCCCCCAAGTACAACTGAAACCTCTTCCATTGCAGACCGAGGAATATTGGCAGATCCCCGAACCTTTATTCCATCAATGAAATAGTAAGTATCACCGCTTCTACTACCTCTTACCGAATTAATATTTCCATTTGCATCAGTTGAGACCCCACCAACCGTTGCGGCTACCGAAGCAGCAGATCTCCCGGGCATTTTCGCAATATCATCACGTGTAATGGTACTCTTAGTTCCACCATCCTTATCAATTAACGGCACCTTATAGCCCTCTATAATTACATCATCTAAAGTGGTACCCTCTTCCTGCATTTTGAAGTCGTAGAAAGTAATCTTGTCCGCAGAAACTCTCACACCCTGAACTTTCGTCGATGCAAAACCAATGCTCGTAACTGTGACATCATACTCCCCAGGAGGAATTGCACTAATTAAAAAGACACCATCAAAATTGGAAGCTGCTCCACCTTTAAGGACACCTCCTTGTTCCATCTTGACATTCGCAAATGGTACCGGCTCTCCTGTAGATTTATCAATAACTTTCCCCTTGAGCTTCCCTGTTCCTGGCTGTGCAAAACCAGAGGTCCACGACATGACCAAAACGAAGGCCAAGGCGATGTACCTACCAAACATTACTTCTTTCATGTACTAAATCAATTGTTCACAAGCCAAATAGGCTCAATTCAATAAAGTTAATTTTCAACAAAAAATTAAATATAAAACAATATTGAACTTGTCAATCGGGCATTAATCTTCAAAACAAAATCACTACTAAGACTTTTCTTGGACTTCTCTTACCGATTCATAGCGGTAAAATTAGTGATCAATTAGACAAGTTCCAAGGCCGAAAATAGACATAAGTATAAAACGTCCACCGGCAATCCAACAAAACACCCCGATAAATAACTAACAACCAATTTGTTACATTCTAAGAATACTATTTCGTGAACCACCGCTTCAAAAAAAATGTTCTTTTATTTCTATTCAACCTATTAGATTTTCGTTGATTCCGACGCATTCGTTTTCTGGTTGCTTTGGATTGCATCCTCTTATGTCGTTTACCCAACTCTGTTTCTGCTTCTCTCTGTCCTTTTTCACGTTGTCTCTCTTTCTTCTCAAGTTCCTTTAACCTCTTTTTAGTCTGTCCAAAACATGGGTCTCCTCCGCAAAAAACAAGCAAGCCCACAACTATCAATACTTTCTGGAAATATTTACCGTTTCTCACCATATTCTCTCAACCTTGTGTATTTTGTGCTTCATTTAACTGCTACAGATGAAATATATGAAACATATATTGATTTTGGCAATTGTCCTCTGTACGACATGTAGAAAGCCAGATCAGCAGATTCCATATGTTCCAGTAAATTTAAACTTAAACCTTGACCTTCCGCAATACACAACGCTGCAGATCATTGGAAATTGGTTATACGTTTCGGGGGGATCTAAAGGTATAATCCTTTACCGAAGAGATTCTGATAATGTTGTAGCTTTCGATCGGCATTGTACTTATGATGTTAATGCCAATTGTAATCCTGCAGAGGTCAAACAAGATAATGTAACCGTTTTTTGTTCTTGCGATGGTAGTGAGTACTCCATCATGAGTGGTGCTGTTACAAAGGGACCTGCCAGTAATCCACTCATGCAATACCAAACTACACTACAAAATAATACGCTGACGGTTTTCAATTAATAATAACCAGCTTTTCAAGCTGCTCAGCCAAATCACCATTCTGATTGAGAACTTTGATCTTATATATATAAGTTCCTCTACCCAACTTATCTCCAAAATCATCCTTACCATCCCAGTATATTGGATCAACCCGATACCCCTTAGTATGTACTGTTTGATCAATTGTTTTAACAACCTTGCCAGAAATGGTAAATATCTGGACATGCACATTCAGATAACTGCAAGCTTGGTTATGTTCGAACATAAACTGCGTACGGTCTGAAAATGGATTTGGGTAATTTAACACGTGTTCTAATGCCATTTTGGAAGATTTAGCAACAACAAATTCAGTAACCTCTTTCGAAGAGTTATTGTGAACATCCCAAACTTTTAAGGACAAGGAATGTCTCCCTTCAGCCAACTCTGAAAAGGGGTATTCAACAATTCCTGATTTGTACGTGTCCAAATCCGCCTGATAGTAGTCATTCAACACTAACGAACGTTTCGTATCCTCATCCAAAACAGCCACAATATCATGACCAATACCATTGCCTACAGTGTTTATTCCATTTTCATCTGAAATTTTTGCAAAAATCGATGGATTTTGATCCGTAATGCCTCCGGATACGAATTTTTCATCATTCATAAATAATCGAATATCAGGCCCCATATTGTCAGATGGACTACTGGTATCCTTGCCTCCTATTATAAGTGATTGATCATAACCTCCTGCATCAATCGAATTGTTGTGCGCGTAATAACTAATTCTACCTGAGCCGAAATTGTAACCAATATCCTTAGGTACCACAAATGAAAACTTGAACTTCCCATTGACTATTGTTGCCTTACCTCTGTATATCAACCCTGTCCTTGCCATGAATTCAAGTCCTGCAGTCGAGCCTTTATCGTTGCCGAGAGTTTTCATCTTTTGCTCCTTATCGTAAACCATCGGATAGACAAAACCATTAAAACCCTTCATAACAATGCTATCATCATCGAGAACTGCTCCCTGCACAGTAACCAAACTCAATGCTCCAACGGTATCAGTGATCGAATCAATTGCAATATTATTAATGGATGTTGATACTACATTATATCTTGGTAAGGCAAGACGTACCGCAGGATCACCAATGAGAGTAAATCTTCTAAAGTTGTCTGCACCTTCCGGGCCCAAGCTGGCGAATCTATTCTTTGTTTCTAACAGTATTTCGCCAAGTGTAAGAGGCGTTCCATCTTCTGATCTGTTGAATATTACATCGTAAAACTCTACTGAAATTGCGGCATTAACGTATGCGTAGACAACTCGTGTTGTTGTAAATAATGCAATCCCTCCTCCTTTGGGGTTTAACAATACTAATTCACCAGCGGAAGTCCTATTGGGGTCATCAAATCTTGTGAATTCGCATGTAGCCGTCATGAATAACGGTAATTTTCGAAGGTTGGTCCAGCCAGTAATTGTTTTCAAATCTAAAACCTTCTCATGTGCCCAACCTGTTTCGCCTCCGTGCCCCAAATAATTCACAACGAGTGCTCCACTTTGCACCCTTTGCTTTAACGTCTCTGCAACCTCTGGATACCTTTGCCCTCCCGAAGAAGAAACCTGTTTGTACGAATCAAGATACAACTTGTGAATGTTAACACTGGGATTCTTGGACTTTACCAGATCATAAATACCCTCCGACTGACGAAAAAAAACGTTACCATCTTCATCATCCCCTACAATCGTCATCACATTTCTCCAGCCGCCATAGATAGACTCGGCATTCTCTTCGCAATGAGCTTGACTAGTCGGAGCCTTCTCATAATTTGAGTAAATCTTGATTTTATTGACCACCCCAAAAGCTTCTTCCAATGTTTTGCAAGGGATACGTCCAACTGCAATATCCAATAACTCTTCATTCTTGTTGGATTCGGAATCATCAAGCAACCCAAAATAATCATCGGTCATAAATGAATAAAGTGGAGACAAGCTTTCAGAAGACTGAAAAACAGGAATATAATTAGTATTTGGGGAAAGATAATTCCTTTGGTCATAAGAAGCATCTCCAAACAACAATAAATACTTTGGCGGATCAACACCAGAACTATTCGCTCTGTCATAAAACATTTTGCATAACCTTCTAATAGCCATCGGATCTCTCATTCCACTTGAAAACTCATTATAAACTTGCTGATCTGTAACTAAGTGAACCGACAATCCTTCGCTTTCATGAACCTTCTTTAATTCCTCCGCTGCCGGCCGAAACTTCGAATGTGTCACAATCAGCATCTGCGCATTGCCAAGACCGTGCAAGTTTTGACTTTTAACTTCTCCAAAAAAACTTGGAACTTTTGCACTGCTCCTGTTCCAAACAACAAACGTGCGTAGGGAATCTGCGTCCATCCTGAACAAAGCTTTATTACCACTAATATTGTAATTTACCTTTTGGGGGCTAGTGTGCTCAGTAACCTCCCAAATTTGTTCTATACCAGTTGGGCTGGTGATCTGATATTGGTTCACATTGCCTAATCCAACCGATCTAGTATGTCTAAAATCCAATTGTTTGCCAGCAAACACAAGATCCCGGTAAACGTTCAGTTCAATATAGTCCAGCCAGCCCACATTGGATTCAACCCCGTTTTTGTCATACTCTACTGAAATCTTAACTTGATCCGTCTTTGGCACAAACGGTAAGTCAAGATTCCCAACAGTTGCGTACAACGGATGTTGCACACTACTAATTATTTTAGGAAGCGCCGTCTTTTTCTTTGCATTGGATTGCAATTCCCGCACATTGAAATAAGTACTTCCAACTTTAGATTGACCAATAAACCTAACTCTAGCCGTTGAAGTTGAATCTTTACTAATATTAGCGATAGAAAACTCATAATCCATTTGCGTTTGCACGTCATATCGTTCACCAAACCACTGACTACCTGACCTCAGAAAGTTATATATTTCCTTTTCATGCAACACCCAATCATTATATGTCGCGATGGTTTGTGTAGGTTGTTTATTTGAGGTTATGCCTTCTTCAACCTTTTTTTGCTTGCGACTTCCATCAATGTTTACAAAATAGAATGAGGTGTCGCTGTAAACATTAGTCAAGTGCCTAAACTGATTGCCCGATTGACGCCAAGAATGTGGACCCTTGGCGTAAAAAATCACATAATCCCCCGGACCAAACACGCCATCGTTCCCGTCTTGAACAAATATTGAATTCTGAGCCAAATCATCTATTGGAACAACTGAATTTTTGATGGATAGCATACCCTGACCATTGCCAAAAACATGAATTGACGACGAAGCCAACGTTTCAACTTCTACCCCAATACTTTCTATAAAATCGTAGGTAAGCACATGAATACCGTCATCAACGACCCCAATTTTAAACCATTTACCACTTCCACTGGAAAGGACCGAATTTCCAACAAAACCATTAGATATACCTCTTGAAGTAATTGGATGTTGAGTCTTGAAGTCTATATCTGCGCTAATTAGCTTTTCGTAAATTCCTGCTCGCTTTCGGAGGGGACACACACTCCAAATCAAAAAAGTTTGATTTCTTTCAACTCCAGTTCTTAACCTCAATTGAAATTCACCGTTTTCGAATCCTAAATCCTTCAACACCTTGGCCTCTTGGTTGGAACATGATTCAAACACAAAGCTAGTGGATTCAACTACCAGATTTGAAGGATAACCTGCCAATTTTTGGCCTTTCCCTCCAATCCAAGGTAACCCAGTTTTATCATATTGCCCCAACTTAACTCCTAGTGTTAGGATTTCCTTTCCTACAGAATCGTGAACACGCTTCTCTCCTTCCCAAACAACACTTGGGACACTAAGTGTTTGCGACAAAGCATTGCCTATGAATATCGCCACGCAACACACCAGAACAAATACCCTTTTACATGCAACTGTCATAAACATAATAGTATCCCCTAAAGTAGCTGATCATCAACAAACAAAAAATTTAAATCCAATTATTTAACGCATATCAGATGCCTTAGTTAGAATCTCATTAATTCAGAATCACCAATTTCTCCATTTCCTCAGCCACATCGGCTTGCTCATTTAACACCTTGATCTTGTACACGTATACCCCTCTACCTAAATTGTCACCAAAATCATCCCTACCATCCCAACTTATTGGATCAGCCCTGAACCCCTTAGTATGCACAACCTGATCAATCGTTTTTACAACCTTCCCTGAGATTGTAAAAATCTGTATCTGAACTTTCAAAAAGTTGCAGACCTGATTATGCTCAAACATAAATTCAGTTCTATCAGTAAACGGATTTGGATAGTTTAACACATGATCCAAAGCAATAAGAGCGGATTTAGCAACTACAAACTCAGTAACCTCACGGCTTGAATTATTATGAACGTCCCATACCTTCAAAGACAAGGTATGCTTCCCTTCGGACAATTTAGAAAACGGATACTTTACTTGACCAGACTTATAAGTATCAATATCTGCACTGTAATAATCGTTGAGTACAATTGAATTTTTAGTCTCCTCATCCAGGACAGCAACAATATCATGACCAATTCCATTTCCAACCGTGTTGATTCCGTTTTCGTCCGAAATCTTTGCAAATATTGATGGGTTTTCATCCGTTATTCCGCCAAAAACAAATTTCTCATCATTCATATATAGCTCAACTTCAGGACCAACATCATCCGAAAAATTTGAATTATCGGTACCCCCAATAACCAAAGATTCATCTAATCCTGTCCCGTCAACTTGACCATTCTGTGTGTAATAACTTATTCGACCAGGTCCAAAATCATAGGAAATATCCCTAGGCACGACAAATGAAAAACTAAACTTGCCTTTCTTAACAGTCGCTTTACCTTTATATATTCTATTGGCCCAAGTCTCAAATGGCAAGGATCCTTTTGAACCTTTATCATTTCCTAAAGTCTTACGCTGCAAAACTTTATCAAATACAGTAGGATATACAATACCATTAAAATTATCCATAAGCTCTCCGTTCATATTTCGCACCTCCCCCTCTACGGTTACCAAATTTAAAGCTCTGGCTGTGTCGGTAATAGTATCATGAGCAAGCCCATTAATTTTTGTTGTAACCACATTGTGTTGCGGTAACGCCAAACGAATGGCAGGATCGCCTATAAGTGAAAATCTCCTGTAGTTATTATGCAAATTCGAATTGGCCGCAACAAAGGCATTCTTTGTTTGCTTATAGATTTCTCCTAAAGTACGAGGTTTAGAGCCTTCTTTTTCAAAGACATTATCGTAAAATCGGTAAGTCAGTTGAGCATTCGGTCCGGCGTACACAACGCGAGTTGTCGTAAATAATGCAATGGCCCCACCTTCCGGATTCAACAATACTCTTTCCCCAGCCGATACTCTGTTTGGGTCATCAAATCTGGTAAATTCGCACGTAGCAGTCATGAACACCGGAAGTCTTCTCAAATTCCTCCAATTATTAATCGTGTTCAAATCTAACACACGTTCATGCGCCCAACCAACTTCACCTCCGTGCCCTAAATAATTTACAAGCAACGCTCCTGTCTCGACCCTTCTTCTAAGCGCCTCGGAAACTCCTGGATACCTTTGTCCACCTGGAGTTGATTGTTGTTTGTAAGCGTCCATGTAGAGCTTTTGAACATTCAAACTCGGACTATTCGTATTTATTCGAACACTCACCTCTTCAGACTGGGTAACGAATTGATCATTATCCTCATCGTCCGCAACGAGGCAAACCATATTTCTCCAGTCTCCAAATCTAGTCTGATCATCAGTATTACAATGCACGGTAGTGGAGCTCGACTCGCCATACCCCAAGTACACTTTAATTTTATTCACCACTCCTAAAGCTTCTTCCAAGGTTTGACAAGGAATTCGTCCAACAGAAATATCCATCAGATCTGAATTTTTATCTGAATCTTGATCATCCAACAGCCCATAAAAATCGTCTGTTATAAAAGAGTTTAAAGGAGACAAGCTCTCATCGGAATGAAAAACAGGTACGTAATTTGAATTAGGTGAAGTATAATCGCGTTGGTCATAGGAGGCGTCACCAAACAGCAAAAGATGTTGAGGCATTTCGGTCGAATCTACCGCCCGATCATAGAACATTTTGACAAATCTTCTAATCGCAATTGGATCCCGCATACCACTCGAAAACTCATTGTAAACCTGATCGGTAGTGGCAACATGAATAACCATTCCCTCACTTTCATGAACCTGAGCCAACTCTTCGGCAGCAGGCAAAAATTTGGGATGAGAAACGATAACCATATCCACCTTTCCTAAACCATGTAAGTTCTGATGCTGAACCGCACCATGCGACACTGGAACTTTGACATTACTATTATTCCAGGCTACAAACGTGCGCAACGAATCCGCATCAACCTTAAAACTCCCCACACCACCGCTAAACGTTAAGTCAACTACTTGTGGTTCATTTGGATTCGTCACCTCCCAAAGTTGGTCTATTTGACTAGCGTTAATAATCTCGAATTCTGCAACATTACCGTTACCGACCGAATTCGTATGCCTAAATTGAAGTTGATTTGTTCCGTATACCAAATTTCGGTACAAGTTCACTTCAATATAATCCAACCAACCAACATTGGAAGGCACGCCCAATTTGTTATAATTAACAGAGAAATTGATATTGTTAGACGACGGCTTAAAAGGCAAATCTATAACCACCGGCTTTCCCACATCAGGATAATCTGCATCGCCACCACTTTTATCAATAGATTTCGTATCACCTGTATTTGAAAATGTTTCGGTCACAGAATATTCCGACATCCCAGTTTTAGATGAACCAACGAATCGAACCTTTGCATAGGCAGTGGAATCTTGAGTCACGTCAGTAATTGAAAAACCATACTTCAGGGTAGTTTGAACATCAAATTTGTCCCCAAACCATTGGTTTCCGCTTTTCAAAAAATTCTCATTTTCGTCTTCGTGCAAAGCCCAATCATTATACGTCCTAACCAAATGAGTTCTTGCTTTATTGGACACATAGGCCTTACCAACCCTATTACCTTGACCAGCCCTATTCACGTTAATGAAGTAATAAGAAGTATCACAATAATAATTTAATTGGTGCTTAAACCTGTGCCCATCTGGCCTCCAATTATGCGGGCCTTTCCCGTAGAAAACAAGATAGTCACCCCTTCCAAAAATACCATCTCCATCATCACTCACAAATGCTGCATTCAAATGAAGATCGTCATACTTCATTTGATTATTGGAAATTGATAACATTCCCGCTCCATTACCAAAAATGTTAATCGCATTTGCAGACAGTTGATTCATATCAACCCCTAACTGCTCCAAAAATTCATAAGATATTTTGTGAACACCATCCTCAACAACTCCTATCTTGAACCAATCACCACTACCAGATGCCAGGACAGAGTTATCCACAAATCCTCTTGTGCCTGATCTTGATTTCAATTTATATTGCGGTTTGTAGGATATTTGTCCTCCTACCAATTTTTCGTACCGCCAACCTTTTTTTCTGATGGGACAAATTCTCCAAATTAGACTTGACTTATCGTTTTGGACCACCACATCCAACTTCATCCTAAACTCAGGCTCACTGAATTCCAGCTTACTCAAAATTGCCGCTTCCTTAGATGAACAAGGAATTACTTGAAATTTTGAATCCACTACGACTAAACTATCAGGCACACCGGACATACTAGCCCCTAACCCTCCAATCCAAGGTATAAGCTGATCGTCATATTGTCCACCATTAATACCCAAAGTAAATCGATATTGGCCTTTGGAATCCCTGATTTTGGTAACTTCTCCCCACTGGATATTATCCAATTTTAAACTTTGCCCATTGCTGTAATAGAAACTCAAAACGCCAACAACCAACCCGAAAAAGGGTTTACAAAATTTCTTTTTCAACTTCATTTAATACAAACCTAAAAGTATCAATTATAACAGATATCAACGGGATGACAATCTCATTATTGTCAACATTAACCAAATTTTAAGCGCCATGAAACTTTTTCCTTAACTTGACGTAGCAGATTTGCATGAATCAAGAAAAAAATAGAGTTTTTAAAGGAATTAAAGCCAACTAAATTCTTGTAATCACAATATTATTGAACATATTTGAGTTTTTTTCTTGAAATTTGGAATTAAGTAGACTTACCACTTATTAGGTTGGAACAAACCAGTAATACATTTTTGCATATGGCTAGCGACAAGAAATTCTTGATAACTATGGGAATAGCATCAATTTTATTGATCAGCTCCTGCGGTTATGAAAAATCAAGTGTAACGGGATGGGATTACAACAATTCACAGACGGGTGGTTTTCAAAAAGTGGCCTACGAAGAACAGGAAACTGGACCGGGTTTGGTTCTCGTTGAAGGCGGAACATTTACCATGGGACGAGTCGAACAGGACGTTGAATTTGATTGGAACAATATTCCAAGACGTGTAACTGTTTCATCCTTCTATATCGACGAAACAGAAGTTACAAATTTTCATTGGCTGGAATACCTATACTGGATCCAAAGAACTTATACGGACTTTCCAATGATTTACAAGAAAGCACTCCCAGACACGTTAGTTTGGAGATCAAAACTTGCGTATAACGAACCATATACTGAGTACTATCTTAGGCATCCTTCTTACCGAGACTATCCAGTAGTAGGAGTCAATTGGCTGCAGGCTAGCGATTTTTGCGCGTGGCGATCAGATCGAGTTAATGAGTATGTTTTGATAAGGGAAGGTGTTTTACTCTGGAATCCTAACCAACAAAATGAGCCATTTTCTGCACAGGCATATTTGGCTGGACAATATGAAGCAGGAGAAAATCCGAGGGGTCAAATTCCTGATCTCGACCCATCTAAAGGAGGCCAGGATGGAAGCGGAAAAATTAAAACTAAAAACCTAGCTACTAGAAAAGTAAGGATGGAAGATGGAATCTTATTGCCAAGGTACCGACTACCAACTGAGGCGGAATGGGAATACGCCGCATACGGGTTGCTTGGACACTTGAATGACGAAAGAATTCTTGAGAGACGAATCTACCCTTGGAATGGTCATTTTGTGCGTAACGAAAGTGATAAATGGCAAGGAGAAATGATGGCTAATTTCGTTCGTGGGCGAGGTGATTACATGGGAGTAGCGGGTCATTTGAATGATAACGCGGATGCAACCGCCCCGGTCATTTCTTATTGGCCGAATGATTACGGTCTTTACAACATGGCTGGCAACGTAAGCGAATGGGTTATGGACGTATACCGGCCACTGTCATCTGAAGATTATGATGAATTCCGACCATTTCGAGGAAATGTTTTCAAAACAAAAGTGCTTAACAGCGCAGGTGCTATCGATGCAAAGTTAGATGAGACCTTGTATGACGTCGATGGCATGTTGGAATATGTGGTGGCATTTGAGACCGAACGTGCTAAGAGAACTCCCGTTGTAGGCGGACTGGATTCATTGGAAACAGAATTATTAAAATCCATCAAAGAAATAATTAAAGAAGGTATCGATCTAAAAAACAGAAAGCAACACGTGGAAGCGTCCAGAAAAGTTAGAGAAATTTTTGACAATCTCTTCGATGATTTTGACAATTTAGTTCAACAAGATCCTACTCTTATGGAGTACCAACTAGAAGTTTCTGCAATTCTAAGGAAAGGTCTCTCAGACTTTGTAATCAATACTCCAGGCAATTTAAAAATGAGAGACGTTCGCCCTGAAGAAAATTTGGATCGTAGGAATTATACTATCGCGGACAATATCGACTTCTTGGATGGAGATATCAACTCCAGTATCTATTATAACGACGATGGAGTAAAGGAAAACATAAACTTAAATAACGATCCTTTGGGTAAAAAGGATCAGAACATAGTTTACCAATCCCTTCTAGATGGTGAAAAAGCATCAGCTGGGAAGCCGACCTCTCTTATTTCTGATAAATCCAGAGTATACAAAGGTGGATCTTGGAGGGATAGGGCATACTACATGAGCCCTGGTACTCGTCGCTATCTAGATCAGCATCTATCCACTGAAACAATTGGGTTTAGATGTGCAATGGATCGAATAGGTCGACCTTCTGGGCTTGGTAAGGCTAAAGGAAGGAAGAAGTAATACTCCCTACACAGGCTAATTTAGAAATGCCCTTGAATAATATTGAAGACGATGTCTGGTCAAAATTGTTGGAACATTGTTTTGATGATAGTTTAATCTGTTCGGATAGCCGATCGGTAAAGCCTGGATCCATTTTCTTTGCTCTTCGTGGGCCTAACTTTAACGGTAACACATACGCCCAGCAAGCCATTGAACATGGAGCTAAATTGGCCGTAATTGACGATACAAGATATGTCTCGGGTCAAAACACAATCCTTGTTGACAATGTACTTGCCACCCTGCAAGCATTAGCAAAGGCTTACAGGAATTCACTGGAAATTCCCGTAATTGGATTGACAGGTAGTAATGGAAAAACGACCACCAAAGAACTGCTCCATTGTGCCCTCAGCGGAACGTATCGAACCGATGCTACCAGAGGAAACTTGAATAATCACATTGGTGTTCCATTGACGATTTTAAACATTCCTCGCAACACTGAGATTGCTATTGTTGAAATGGGTGCCAACGCACAGAAAGAAATTGACTTTTTGTGTAACATTGTCCAACCAACGCACGGGATAATAACAAATATTGGTGACGCACATCTAGATGGCTTTGGGGGATTTGAGGGCATTAAAAAGGGGAAAAGCGAACTCTACGATTATATTAGATCCAACAACGGTACAATATTCATTCATGACCTAGACAATACCTTGAAAGATCTATCTCACAGTATCACTACCTTCAGTTTCGGATCAATGGAATCTGACATGCCCTATACTTTGAATGCAGCTAATGTCGAAAGACTGGAGCTAGAAATTGGAACTGAACAAGTAAAAATTATATCACAACTTTCTGGCCACTATAATGCACCAAACATAGCCTGTGCATGTGCAGTTGCAAATCATTTTGGCATTCCTTTAAATGTTATAGCCAACCGAATCCAGGCATACAAACCAACCAACAACCGATCACAGACGTTAAACAGCAATAGAAATAAAATAATCTTAGACGCGTACAATGCGAATCCTAGCAGTGTTAAAGCAGCATTGAACAACTTGTCTAAGCAAAATGGGAACAAACTAGCTATCTTAGGAGACATGATGGAGCTCGGAACATTCACCAAAGCTCTTCATGCAGAAATTCTCGAACTATGTCTAACACTTGAGATTGAAGTCATAACCCTTGGTCCAAATTACAATCAAATAGCTAAGGATAAATCAAAGAGCTTTTCAAAATTTGATCAACTAATCTCTTTCATCACTGAAAATCCAGTACTTGATCAAACAATACTACTAAAGGGTTCAAGAAAAATGAAAATGGAAAGATTAGTTGAATACCTTTAATAAGGTTATCTTTTCTCTTCAAAACAGACCTCTGACACAAAAGACCGATAAAAGCTGAGGAGATCTTGACTAATTTCTTGTTTTATAATTTCCAATCATTCTCCTATCCTTGACTTCCATTATTTTCAACAAGCCATTGTACAAATTATCCGATTGTTGTTGACCTCCGGAAGATGAAACATTATCGCGAAGACTAACTGTCAACAATCCACGAGAAACTGGATGCTTTTCTTGCTTTGACTCGCCTACCACTTTTATTTGATAAACACCATATTTACCTTTAATAAGATCAGAAGTTTCATTTACTGCCAATCCCAGGGAAATCCCAACACTTTCAGTATCAGGAATAGAGCCAACAGAGGCACTACCAGCATTGATTCCTGAAGTTAATTGTTTTTGAACACCCATAGCCGTCGAAGTAGCCCCTAAATCACCATCTTTACCGCGAATCATAGAGGTCAAATACTCAGTTTTCATTAATTTAACAACCTCCGGTTTCATTTGATCCTTAACATCTTCAAATTTAGGCATACCATCTGCCCTAATTGCAGTTAGTTCCGGAACAAGAATCGTATTCTTGCAAATTATTGGTTGTGATATATCACCAACCCCAACATTATACAGCCATCTGTAAACTTCTTCTTTACCTTCAGAAATCCTGATTAACTGAGGATTATTGAGGCGAATATTAAGCTCTTCATCCACTTGAAGCTCCTGCGCCTTTTCAACTGCTTGATCAAAACCTAACTCTTTAGCCTCACTATAAAATCCAGCCGCTGTATTGTAAACGGAATTTCTTGTACGATCCGACACCCTAACCTTCTTATCAACTGTCGCCAATTTGACCACAGGAGCCTGCCTTCTATTCAGTATTCTAACCAAATAATATCCCTGATCACTTTCCAAACTGGACAATGTACCGACAGGATGTTTAAAACAAAATTCTCGATACACAGAATCAGATGACACCAATCCCATCGATTTTTCTGAAAACCACCCAGATTTTCCATCTGTATCTTTGGTAGCGTAGTCATCCGATTGATCGACTATTTCAGCAAAAGGTTTACCAATAATCTGCACCAATCTAAATAGACTATCCGCTTTAGCTTTGGCGTTTAAATCATCTGTACCATTCTTCCTAACAAAAACCAGTTCAACCTCAACCTCTGGCCTGACTGACTTATTTCTAACCTTAATTAACTTGTAAAAGTCACCGTCCTTGTACGGTCCATAAACCGCTCCAGTATCTCCCTCCAAAAACGCAACCATTCGCACTGAATCATTTTGGTAATCAATATGTCCAAAATCTCCGTCAGGATACAAAACACTAGCATTAGATTCACCATAGTTCACAACAAATAAAGAATCATCTAGAGCTTCCTCAAACGCTTCCTTTCTTTCTTCTAATTCTCTCTTTACAGCTTCCTCATCATCTTGCGAGGGTTTAACATCAAACTTCACAAATTTAAATGATCTAAACTCAGAATCGTTTACAAATTCATCATCAGATTTGTGTTCATCATAGTAAGCTCGCAGAGCTTCATCTGTAACTGTAACTAAACTATCTGAAATATCACTAAACGGCTTGTACACGTATTCCACATTTACGTCGCGACTCTGAGAACGAGATAAATAATCAGCCTCAGCAGTAGAAACGTACAACCCTTTAGCAATCATCTTATGGTATTTATCCTTTGTACGTTGCTTACGCAGAGCTCCTTCAACATTTTTCAACCAACCAGGATTTCGAGCCTGAATTAAGGGCAGCAGCGACAGCAACGTATCTTTATTAAATTGCTGACCTTGACGCATCTGATTCCATAGATCAGATTTAACCAACTCGTGAATATTCTCACCATGCAAAATATCATTAAGCTCCTCGGAGCAAACACCAATTCCAATTTTTCCAATCTCCAAATTATAAATACTGTCCTTGATCATTTGATCCCAAGCGTTTTGCTCAATCTGTGTTCTATAGAAATCAGGAAGTTCGCCGCCAAAATTCGCGGCCTGGGCTTCTATCAACCTAGACTTTTTATCCGAGTATCTCCAGACTAAATCATCCATAGGTTGACCAGCAAATTCACCAATTTCAATAGCACTCACTCCGCTAGAGCGCCCCAGATTATTAACCACCTCTGCAAGAACGAAAGCCATGATTGCCATGAACATAACAATTAGCAGCAGTGTTGACCTTTCCCTGATTTTTCCAATTAACGCCATTTGACAGTTGTTTTTAAGGTCTGCGAATATAACAATTGTTCATCGAAATTCAAGCTAAAAAACACCTACAAACCAGCTACTAAACTTCCAATCCATTACGACCTTCTTCAGAAAGCTTAATTCGTAGCAAATCAATATGTGTATCTGCACCTTTGATTATCGTCACTTTAAACGGCCCTACCTTAATTTCGTCTCCTTCCTTTGGAATTACTTCTAGCGAGTAAATTACCCATCCACTAAGTGTTTCATACTGCTCCGAATCAGGAACATTAATCCCATACTTCTCATTTATTTGGTCTATCTCTAATCTCCCAGAAAACTCGTACTCCAACGCGCTAATTTGATTATCAACGAGCCCTTCAAAATCATGCTCGTCTTCGATTTCTCCGAAAATTTCCTCCATTATATCCTCCATGGTTAGCATCCCAGAGGTACCTCCAAATTCATCTACAACCACAGCTACATTCCTGCTTTTCTCAAGCATATCCTCCAACACCTTATCAGCAGTTACACTTTCTGGAATAATATTTATAGGCAACAAAATAGATTTAATGCTATCCGGAGACTTGAATATCTCTTTGCTATGGGCGTATCCAATAATATTATCAATAGTATCGCGATAAATCAAGATTTTAGACAACCCAGTTTCTATAAATAAATCGACCAAACTATCTATCTCATCCTCCAAAGAAACTGCAATAATCTCATTTCTGGGCACCATGCAATCACGCGCTTTAATTGTGGAAAAGTTCAAAGCATTATGAAACATCTGAACTTCCGGATCCAGCTCCTGCTTATTGGAAACACTTTCTGTGGATCTTGTCAAATAATGGTCCAAATCTACTTTCCCAAATGCTACCTCCTGATCTGCAACACCCTCCTGGCCAAATATTCGAAACAAAAACTCTGAAATCCCAAGGACGACAAAACCTGCTGGCCAAAAAACAATATACACCATCAGCAATGGATAGGCGAAAAGGTACAGCACTTTGTTCGGGCTTATGCGAAATATAGATTTCGGCAAAAATTCTGCGGTAACCAGTACAATCGTAGTAGAAATGATCGTTTCAAGCACCAAAACCAATAATTCGTTGTCCCCTACCAAATCAATTAAAGGGTCCTCAATTATTTCAGCTAGAGTGATACCATAAACAACCAAAGCAAGGTTGTTTCCAATCAACATAATCGCAATAAATAGCGACGGATTATAAAAAACAGAATCCGTTGTTGTGAACCGAGAAATAATTTTCTTGGACAGCCCTCCCCTTTTCTTATCCAGCTCAATTTCAAACTTATTTGCCGAAACAAAAGCTATTTCCATCCCCGAAAAGAAAGCCGAAAAAAGTAGAGCAAGAATAACAACGACTGTGTCGTCCATATCTATAAGGCCTGCGAATAAAGAAGTTCAAATATAAGAAAACTGAAATGCTACGGTAACGTTATTTGAAGAGCAATACCGGTATTGATATTCGATGTAGGGAAAGATCTTGAAATGACTGGAGTATTTATAACCTGATCATAATAATACCTCACTTTAACCTTTTTCAAAATTCGATAATCTGCAGCAACTTTAATCGATGTGGAAGTCTGTCCAGCCGTTGCATCCGGTCGACCTTCAACAATCTTACGGGTTACAGTTTTGTTGCTTCTAATTGACAAATCGCCACGTATTTTCAAATCACTCACAACATCCTTACCTCTAATTTGAACTGGAAATTTGACGTCCCTAAAGGTATACCCCGTTCCAAAAACAAACTCCTTACCGCTAACTTCGGTAATTTGATTATTCGTAAGACTTAAAGATAAGGTCCTATCCTGCTTATATTCCCCTTTTAGAATGAAATCACTTTTAAGCGTAACATCGATACCAACCAATGGAGAAAACCTTTCGGCAATCACAACTCCCATTACCTGTCTTTCTGTAATAAAGTTTTCTCCCAAATCTCTTTCTGTAAGGTTACCATTGGCATCAACCCTGGACTTCAAATTCGTTGTAAAATTTGATATCGTATAAGTTGAGCTATACTGGTGTCGTAAATTAGCGGATCTAACGTACTTCTTTAGTGCCTTAATTTTGCCCAAACCATTGTAAGAAACTCTCCAATTTGGCATCGGAATTATACTAAATAAAGAATTTCCTTTCTCGCTAGGACCTTTGCCCGAGTAGGCAGATAAAAATGATCCAATCAACACGTCTTGCTGAGTTCCACCATAACCATAACGATACAATCCACTTGAATCCATTCCCACCGAGTTAGGATTAGCATCTCCCAACATTCGTGACATTTCTGATCTACTTGCCAACATTTTATCAAAAACAGGAGAATTATGTTCTGCATCATCCGGTATGAAAGCAGTTGCCAAAGTCAAAACAGTTGTACTAAATGATCCAGTTCTTAACGGGTTCTGATGCTGATACATTCCATATGCGTTTGTTTCCGGATTCCAAAGACTATCATTCCAACGAAAGTTCTCTCCCATATTCTCTGTATACTTCTGGTCGGCAGCCAAATCAATTTTAAACCCTTTAAGTGGCTCAAATGAAGCCTTCGCGTTAAGCGTTTTCGTATGGTTTACTAAATACTGTTGGGTAATGTACTTACTCGCCCTCCCAATCATCCAATTATTGTCCAATGCATAGTCTGCGAAGTTGCGGTTCGTTTGATCACCCCAAATATTTCTTTCCTGCCAACCACCAGCAATGAATTCTAGCCCTGGAGCATTAAACCCATCATCGAAGCCCATTACGTTAGACCCTCTTCCATAACCAGGTAATAATATTCCATCCGTTGTCGCATAGGTAAAACTTACGTTCTTAAGCATTAACAAAAACCTTACACCATGATCTAAAATTTTATTACCTTCTTCTTCATCCTTTTTATTGGCCTTTTTCTTTTCCTCGAGTTCCATTTTATCAAGCCCCATTTCATCCCTCGAGAGACGACTTGGACGTCTTCTGGAACTTCTACCCCTACTAACCTTTTTGAAATATGGAACCTTATTATAGAGGTTTTTCATATTGAACTTAGCGGTCCAATTTATCTTTCTAGAATTCTGAATTACGTGTCCAAGCGAATCTTGCGACAAAGGCGCCCTATTCCAATCATACGAAGCTTGATATCTTGTAGTGAGACCAATCCAATCAACAATTGGAATTTTACTTAACGGCCATGTATACGACAAACTTCCAGAATGCGAATATTTCATGTTCTCTCCAAATCTTAGCAGGCTTTCCTTGACCGAATTTCTAATCGAATCACTTTCATACCCTATAATACCCTGGTTGATTTCAACATTCGAAGGCTCATCAATAAAGGCGTTGTTCAGAGCCTTGAAATTGAACTTTAGCCCTTTAGTGATGTCGTATTTAACCGAATAATTCCTATCCCAAGTGAATGTTTTTGTAAACTGTGGAATTACTAATTGACCTTCCAAAGTCCGAATACGATACTCATTATAAGACCTATTTAAGTTTGTAGTAAAGGATACATTCTTAGGCTGCAGGTAGAAATTAAAATCTCGAATAATCCTCAGCCATTTAGACTTCCTTAAAAAACCAATTTTGGCCAAAGGTTTTATTGGCTTTGGATTGGGGTTGTATCCATAATTTAGCCCCATTTGATAGTTTTTTCTAAAATCAGACTCAATGTTAAAGCTTCTCCTCGAAGACTCATTATATGCATATGAAAACGAAACATTGCTAACACTCCAAGGCATAGGTCGCGATCTCTTTCCGTCCTTAGATTTTGGCTTTATGCTCACATTGGCAAAATTGATACTTCTTCTTTTGGTAACATCTTCCCCAATATTCTTCGCTTGGTTTTGCTCCGCAGTAGGCAAATCATTAATGGGCTGATCAGGTTGCTGAGGGTCAAATTGCGGGGTAATAATTGCCTCAGATTGTCCAACGTACATTGGAAGATTGACGCCAATACTTTCCCCAAAGAACTTACCCAGTTGGATGGTTGAAGACGCGTCATACCCCTTCCTGGTTTCTCGCTGTCGTTCGCTAACCTTTTTTTCAATACTTCCGAAACCTGGTGTACTGATATTTCCAGAAAGATTAACGTTAGCAAAATCTGCTAACTGAGCATTGACCGATCCCTGCGCTGCCCATCCTCCAAACTCATCAAAATCAGTCAGTCGCAATTCATTAAACCAAACTTCAACGCATTTTTCCTGGCCGTCGTCCGGAATCCAATAATTGTTAGGGTCATCATGTTTCGGATTTCTAACCCCAAGCATTATTGTCTTAACTCCCTGCAAGTTAGGATTTCCAACAACCGTGATCTTTCGAGAGCTATTTTCTGGATCTCTTAGGGAAAACGGCAACAGTACTGAAGCCTTAGCAGAATTTCTGTTTTGTTTTACTTTAAGCAGAGTACTGAAATTGATGATCATATTATTCGCTTCAGGCCAAATATCTTCTGCTCTTGAGCTTCCCCAAGCGGATAACTTTAACGGAATTTCATATTCATAGTAATTTCTATCGAAGTCCGTTCCCAACCTAATAAATGCAGTCACATGATCATCTCCGGCAGGTTTAGATAGATCCTTATCCTCTGCATGAATAAACATTCTTAGCTTTTTATAAGACCTAACATCCAAATCCAACGTTCGATACGTCGCACGAGCATCTCCATCAGTTAAACCACAAACATCCACCACAAGTGATTGCTCGTTTAAGCCCGCTTGATTTGCACTAGCTGCATTCAATTCCTGCTGAATTCCAGGTGGGATTACATAATCTATCGGCTCTCGATTTCCATTTTCTTCCAAATTCACAGCTCCTACGTTAAACGTAGTTTGACTCTCCTCACCTTGAATATACTCGCCATCTGCTAACAAGTCATCTTGATATCTTCTCCATTCCCCTCGAATTAACTCCAATCTTGCGAATCGCAACACTACTCTTTGGCTAAACCCTTTCATGAACATTCGAATGAACCGAATCGATCTAAAATCTGGAATATTGTTAATTACCTTATCTGGTGATCGGACCGGAATTTTAAACTGGTACCAATACACCTGTTTGTCCGACTCACTATGCGTCGCCATAATTCGGTCGGTTATATAATTTTTTCCGACTTCCATGTCTTGAGGGCGGAGACTCACTTTGTACTGAAAATAACTTTCTGATTCACTGAGATTATTATCCTGATTAATGTCCTCAACATTAGGAATTGTGGTTGCTGCAGTTGGATAGCCATCAGTATTCATAGTAGCAGCCATTTCCGTGGTTGGCGAATTACCGTCTAATCCATTATAATTTTTGTATCGTTCTAGAACGTCTAGATTTTGGGCATCATAATCATCACCTCGATAAAAATGGTAATTATCTCCTGTTGGATCATTGACAAACTTATCTTTCACAGGAGAACCACTAAAGTAGGATTGCGCCCAACTGTAATAGGAAGCGAACTTATTTTTCTCACCATTGTCGTCCCAACCATCTAACCCAACGTCTTGATAAATTCGCGAATCCAGATTGTTGTCAAACGCGTTGACAATTTGTTGTGCAGTAGGATTACGAGCCCAATTAGATTCATAAAAATCATTCGCATCATAGGATGCACTAGTAGGAAGTCCATTTTCATATGCCTTACGACCATCTCGCAAGATATCCTCGGAAATGTTACCCAAGTTGAAATACAAGTCTCCCCCGTCCGTGTTCTTGGAATCTTCATTAGAGCCATTTACAACTGTTTTCGAAAACGGATCCATAACCCAAAACTGAATAAATTCGATATTGGAAGTTTCGAAATCATTGGTAGTCAGTTGTCGCATAATCCCGCCCCATTTTTCTTCAGGATCGGTAAACTCACCAGTCGTAGGGTTAATTCCGCTAGTGTCTAAGTTGTAAGGGCCTCTTTCACGAGGATAATAAGCTACGTCAAATACAGGGATATTGGATGGCTGACCTGTACTCAGCTGCTTGTTTGGAAACACTTCTTGCTCCAATACTTCTCGCATGAAGTGGTTATGCTGAATTTCAGTATTACCCTTAATATTGTCTGGGGTTGTTGAATTATTTCTAAAAAACACCGTTTGGTCAATTACGTACCATGCCATTTTGGACCGGTTATAACCAGCCGAAATATCATCATACAAGCCACCCTCTGGGAATAAATCGGGCTGCCCCTGCGGCACACTAGCCATCACCCAATTATTAAACGATCGAATATCAATTGCAGATTGACTTCCTTCAAAATCGTCTATATATGCATTTCCATTTGATCCAATGGCCCTACTATGACCTGGAATCAGGTGCGCATACTCCCCTTGAAATGTAACCGACGACATTTCCTTTGTATTAATAAATGGTATTTTATCTACCATTTTAGTAAGGAAAGGAACATCGGTTTTATAATTGGTATTCAAGCCAAGCATCGTGTTCCTGATCGGCTCGTCACCAATATTTACTTTCTGGGTAAGCGGACGTTCTGTTAAACCTAAAACAGTTGCCCCCACATTAAAGTCCTTATTCACCTTGTAATCTAGATGTGTTCCCAGCAGGGTTTTTGTCTGAATATTAAAAAGAGAGTTACTTTCCAATGACACTTTAATCGGGGTACCCGATTGCATGACACTTTCGTTGATGATTTTCACCCGGCCTAGGTTATAATCTACTGTATAATCTTGTCCTTCGACTAAAGTAGCTCCACCTGCCGAAACTTTCACCGACCCCTTAGGTATATTCAAGGCATTCAGGGATATATCTGAAGCTACCGAACTTTGATAAGTTCCTTTCATTTTAAACCTATTAAGCGCTGGAATTTGTTGAGCAGCAGTTTTGGTACTATCATACAAAGACTGATACACAATTGCCTTTCTCTCCGCTTCAGATATACCTGCGTTTGCTAGCGCCTGATCCAAAGTTGATCCGAATGGTTCTGCCGTTGTAAATATTACCCTACCGTTTTGCGGATTGATCGTTGCTCCTCCTGTTTCCTTATTCCCATTCTTCTGAACCTGAACAAAATCAATTACCCCATCAGGAACCGATGCCTGTTGTTGATTTAAACGGTCCATACCAATAACCTGTACAATAGGCTTCTTATCCACTCCAGCTTTCGGAATGTAATTTAAGTCAACACTAGTCAATGGGTTATTGTACCAAACATCCATTCTAAAATTAGACGGGTCAATTTGGTAGGCCCCGATGGAATAGATATTCTTCATCATCAAGTCCCAAAGCTGATTTCGAGGATTCGTAATTGTTCCCTTCAACAGCTTCAAGTATAACGCATCTTGACCTGCAACCCCATCAGTAGAAAATTCTCCTACCTGATAAGTTTCGCCATTCTTTGTATACTCATACGCCACAGCTAATACCTCATCATTGTTCAATGACTGATTTAATGAAATATATCCCAATACAGCGTTATAAGTATACTCTTGGGTAGTTAACATTCTGGCATTCTCTACTTTTTCGAAATGCTCAGATTGTGAAAGCGCTCCTTTAGGATAAGAAGCTAGTTTGTTGGTAGCATTCACAAAACTTCTTACAGCATTATCCGATTTCAAATCGCCATAAAGACTGTTCACATTATTATCCGGACTAACCAATCCCTTTCCGTCATTTAATGCTGGCAACTGAAAATCCTTACTTTCGCCTAAATCCGTAAATCCAATAATATTTCTTGTATCAGTTACCTGATTTCTTCTATTTGTAATCCAAACTTCAATCCTCGTAATCTGAATTCCAGATGTGATTAAAGGCAAAGTGGACATCGACTGATCATAAGTATCTCGAAAGTATCGGTTCAAATAGTAGTGACGATTTACTTCATAATTATCCGCATACAATTCAAATTCTGTCTTACGCGCACCTCCCGAAATCTCGAGTTCCTTTCGCTCACCTCTCTGCTGAGAAGCTACTGATGTAACTGTCAATCGACCAAATTTTAATTCGCTCTTAATTCCAAACAAGCTCTGACTTCCCGAAATCAATGAACCATTTAGTGGAAGACTAACATTTCCTGCCTCAATTTTTTGGATTATTTCATCCTCCGTACCTCTGTAATGAATTTTGAATTGGTTCTGAAAATCAAAAGTAGCTTGCGTATTGTAGTTCATATTGATCTTCATTCGATCACCGATTGATCCAATCAAGTTCAATTGAATATTTTGATCGAAATTGAAGGTCGTCATTCTTCTTTGACCTTCAGGTATTTGCGGATTATCAACCTTGTTGGAATTTACACCAAATTTCAGTTCTATCGAACCTTGGGGCCTAATTTCAATTTTACCACCAAGCCAATCAGTCACCTTCCCTTTACCCAATTCTAAGGTAGGAATTGGCCCAACTGGCTCGTCAGCCTTGTTATCCTCAGCAACCTTATCTTGCCAATACTTCATCAAAGCCTGCTCCAGCTGATACTGCCGGTACTCCTCCTCTGTCATAGTTGACGGCTTTCGGAAGTCAATGTCTCCCATTTTCTTCCCAAACTCAAACGTCCCCGTTTCGGGGTCATAAGTTGTTTCCCTTTTGACATTGGAAGGATCATCCAAATCAACTACTCCTTTGCCATTGTTTGCCGGATCGTGAGAATCTTCAATTGGGTAAGGTAAATCCACATCAGGTGAATCTGCCACTCCAACCATTTTATCTACCCATTCTTCAAATTTTCCAAAATCTCCAAAACTATTATAGTTAGAAACTTCCGACCATGCGGTCGCAAACAGGAATAAAATTCCGACTACAAGCACAAATCTTGCCGGATATGTACGGATCGATTTCAAAAGCGTAAAATTCTATAAATTAACATTTTACAATCTTTTAAGGGCATGTTTTATTAATGTTTCAACTTCCACCTCATTCCCCAGTTCATTGACTAGTTTGTTCAACAATTTCTCAACTTTCTTACTGTCAAACCCTAAAATAACTAGGGCACTTAACGCCTCTTTTTGATTTGTATTGCGAACAGGTACAAAATTATTTTTATCAGAAGCAAAATTCTCCACTTTATCCTTCAGGTCCACAATCACTCGCTGGGCAGATTTAACACCTAATCCTTTGATCTTAACAAAAGTATCAACATCACTACTACCGATAGCATTGGCTATTCCATCTGGTGTCAATCCCGATAAAATAAGCCGCGCCGTATTGGCTCCGATACCAGATACGGAAATTAACAAACGGAACATTTCGCGCTCATCATCGGTTGCAAACCCATACAAAATCTGAGCATCTTCACGCACCACAAAATGAGTGAGCAACTTACAGGCTCCAGAATCTGCCAGTTGTCCAAATGTATTTACCGAGATATTTAAATGATAGCCAACTCCGTTACAATCAATAACCACAAATGTTGGCTTCTTCTCAACTAATTTTCCGTGAATGTGTGTAATCATTTACTCTCTGGTTTGTGCATCAGCAACGGCTAATGTAACCATATTAACTATTTGACGAACCGAACTACCCAATTGAAGTACATGAACTGGTTTTCTCATTCCAAGTACGATTGGACCAATAGATTCGGCATCGCTCATTTTTTGAAGTAGCTTATACGCAATATTACCCGAAGAAAGATTCGGAAAAATCAAGGTATTTGTTTTTTTCTTTGCCAATTCGCTAAAAGGGAATAGCTCTTCCAGTAGTTCACCGTCCAGAGCTACATTTGCCTGAACCTCCCCGTCCACCGTTAGATAAGGGTGTTTTTCATGCAATATTTGGGTGGTCTCTCTCATTTTAACAGCATCATCACCATCGGCAGAACCAAAATTAGAATAACTCAACATCGCTACGCGTGGTTCAATCGCAAACCTTCGCACTATCTTGGCAACCAAAACAGTTATATCTACCAACTCATCAACAGATGGATTTGTATTTATCGTTGTGTCCGCGAAAAAGTAAGGACCGGCTTTCGTCATTAGAATGTACATCCCTGCAATGCGACCAACTCCTTCATCAACGCCTATAACCTGTAAAGCTGGTCTAATGGCCCTTGGATAATTTCTTGTTAATCCTGAAACCATAGCGTCGGCATGACCAAACTCGACCATGGCAGCGCCAAAATAATTACGTTCTCTCATTTGTTTAACAGCCTCATGGAGGGTCAACCCTCTTCTTTTCCGTTTTGAGAAAAGCATCCCTCCGAACTCTTCGCGAGTCGCAATTTGCTCCTTACTTTTCGGATCAATAACTTCGTAATCACCTATTTCAACTGAATACTCTTCCATTAACTCATTTATTTTCTCTTTATCACCCAACAAAATAGGATAGGCAATACCTTCTTCTGAAGCGATTTGAGCAGCCCTTAAAATCTTGTAATTGTCTGCTTCTGCAAAAACTACCTTTTTAGGAGATTTTTTCGCGCGTTGCGTCAATTTTTTGATGAGAATGTTGTCATTTCCAAATCGCTTGCGCAACTCCGTCTTGTACTCTTCCCAATCTTCGATATCCTTAGTTGCTACTCCAGACTCTATTGCCGCCTGAGCAACAGCCGGAGAAACATATTCAATCAACCTAGGATCAAGCGGTTTAGGAATAATTAAATCGCGACCAAAAGAAATATTGCGCTCACCATATGCTTCATTCACCTCTTCCGGCACAGGTTCTTTAGCAAGTTGTGCTATTGCTCGAACTGCCGCAAGCTTCATTTCCTCGTTAATCGATGTGGCCTGCACATCCAGTGCTCCTCTAAAAATGTAAGGAAAGCCCAGCACGTTATTCACCTGATTGGGATGATCCGATCTTCCGGTAGCAACAATGACGTCTGGGCGTGAAGAAATTGCATCTTGGTAACTAATCTCAGGATCCGGATTGGCCAACGCAAATACAATCGGATTTTCAGCCATTTTTTTAACTGATTCCTTATCCAAAATATTCCCGCGTGACAAGCCCAAAAATACATCTGCTCCCTGCAAAGCTTCATCCAACGAAATATCCTGAACTTCTCTAGCAAAAAACTGTTTATTTTCATCCAAATCTTTCCTTGCAGTTCGCAAAACCCCCTTACTATCAAGCATCAGCAAATTATCCTTTCTAACACCTAAAACAAGATATAACTTGGCACATGAAATAGCCGAGGCTCCAGCCCCATTTACAACAACTTTCACCTCATCTATCTTCTTTTCAGCAATTTCCAACGCATTCAACAAAGCTGCGGCAGAAATTATTGCCGTTCCGTGTTGATCATCATGCATGACCGGAATATTCAATTCTTCCTTCAACCGTTGTTCAATTGCAAAGGCTTCAGGAGCCTTGATATCTTCCAAGTTTATTCCACCAAACGTAGGAGCAATAGCCTTTACCGTGTTAACGAATTCATCTACATCAGTGGCATCCACCTCAATGTCAAAAACATCAATATCCGCGAAAATCTTAAATAACAGCCCCTTTCCTTCCATCACTGGCTTTGAAGCTTCAGGGCCTATATCTCCGAGCCCTAATACAGAAGTTCCATTAGAAATTACCGCCACCAAATTACCCTTCGCAGTGTACTTATAAACGTTAGATGTGTCTTCACTGATCTCCAGACAAGGTTCGGCAACTCCAGGTGAATAAGCAAGCGAAAGGTCTCGCTGCGTACTGTATGGTTTTGTTGGTACAACCTCAATCTTTCCTCTTCGACCAGACTCATGATAGTCAAGTGCTTCCTTCCTTCGGACCTTTGCCATATTATCTTTTTTTCCAAAAAATCAGCCTACGAAAGTACAAAGATTACCGTTATGAAAATCACACATTTATAGCATTGATGTTATTATTTTAGGCAATCGATAAATACAAGTAAATGAAAAAAGTGGTTGTCTTTTCCGGAGCGGGAATAAGCGCTGAAAGCGGCTTAAAAACATTTCGCGATTCGAATGGTTTATGGGAAAATTATTCTTTTCAGGAGGTTGCTACACCTGAAGCTTGGGCGCAAAACCAATCATTAGTACTCCAATTTTACAATGAAAGGCGTAAGCAATGTATCCATGCAAAACCCAATGAAGCACATACCGCTCTAGTGCGATTGGAATCAATATTTGAAACTACTATCATAACTCAAAACATCGACGATTTACACGAAAGAGCAGGATCAACACAAGTAATTCATCTACACGGTGAAATCAGAAAATCACGAAGCACCAAAGATAAATCCTTAACTTACAATATTGAAGGATCAAACTTAGATATCGGCGATAGGTGTGGTTTGGGCTCTCAACTTAGACCCCATGTGGTGTGGTTTGGCGAATCAGTTCCTATGCTTGATCAAGCTGCACCAATAGTTCAGATAGCAGACATTCTGATTGTTATCGGAACCTCATTAAACGTTTATCCCGCAGCCGGATTAGCATTTATGGCTAACGACAGATGTACTAAATTCTTAGTCGACCCTAATTCTTTTAAATACAAAGAGATAAACTCATTTCAACATATTCAAGAAGTCGCTTCCAAGGGGGTTCCAAAATTAGTCGAAACACTTCTCAAGGCCTATTGAATTATAAGTTCTCAATTTCTTTTTTTACTCCTTCAAAATCAACCGGCGCTTGACATAATTATTGCCAGAATACTATTTGGCATACCACAGGAAAATATGTTAAAACATCTACAAAAAAATGCCTTGTATCGAAAAAAAATGCAATTTTGTCGATGGTATAACATTATCCAAAAATTAATTTTCACCCAAATTAATCACCTAATGAAGAAAACTACATTTCTTATTACATCGGTGCTTTTGGCTACAAGTTCAATAGCACAAACCTATTTTTTCGATGACTTCGAAAGTGGATTAGACAGCAATTGGCGCACTAGCGACTTGGATGGCGATGGCTATAACTGGGACACTATGAATTATGCCGGATCAACGCTTAACTTCGCTGATCAAGGCATGGTTGCATCTTCTTCCTCATACTTGAACGGCGTTGGAAAACTTACTCCAGACAACATCCTTTCAAGTAAAGCTATTGACCTTAGTTCAGCAACTGGAACCACATACTTGCAGTGGGTAGCGGGAACAAATGAAGCCAGTGGAAACGGATGGTACAAAGAAAACTATTCGGTATATATTAGTACTGTAGATTCGTTTGACGTGGCTAATGCCACTGAAGTCTTCACGGAAGTATTACCCGAAGAAGGAGCAAAGAATAAACGAATTGTTGATATTTCGGCGTACAACGACAGTACCATTTACCTACATTTTAGACATCACAATTGCTCGGATATGTGGCGATTAGAACTAGACGATGTATTTGTTGGGGAAGTTGCCGGATCAGATGCGGCGATGGTTAAACACTCGCTACAGCCATATGTTGGACAAGGAAATGTGAATATCACAGGAACAATTAGCAACGAAGGTGCTACTGCAATAACCACAGTTGATATTTACTACGACGCAGGAGCAGGGCCGGTTATGGATAAACTTACTGGTTTAAATATTGCACCATACGCTAGCTATGACTTTACTCACGCTACTGCTCTTGCGGCTGTTGGTGGAACCGCATATGACATTACACTTTCCGTTCTACTCCCAGGCGACACCAACTCCACGAACGACAACGTTAAGGCTTCAATGATTGCTCTCGACCAAGTACCAGTTAAAAAGGTAATTGGAGAGGAAGCGACCGGAACATGGTGTCAATATTGTCCTTACGGTGCCGTTGGATTGTCTGAAATAGCAGCAGATACTAATTTTATCGGCATTGCTGTTCATAGCGGAGACCCTATGACAGTCAAAGCCTACAGCGATTTTATGGGAGCTCACCCACTTATGGCCGGCTATCCAACTACTATTGCAGATCGAGTTATTGCAGGCCATGGTTCAAAAACAAAAGACCTGCACAACCAAAGGATTTTAGATGTAGTTCCTGCAGCTGTTACTTCCATTACTACAAGCTTAGACCTTACTACGCGAGAGCTCACTGTTTCTGCTGACGCTGAATTCTACTACAATATGAGCGAAGGATCTTTCAGACTAGCCTGTGTTATTACAGAAGATGATGTAGTTTCAGGAGCTTCAGCAGACAGTACCGGCTCATGGAATCAAACCAATGCAATTACATCGACTCTTGTAGATCCAGTATCTGGATTTAACTGGGGCACAGCAGGTAATAGTGTAGCTCCATCAGCTTTTGGAGGTTATGATCATACAGCAAGAATTTTATTTGGTGGAGAAGCAAATGGGGTTGCCAACAGTATTCCAAGTGCAACTAAAGGCAAGCACAGCTTCACTTTCCCTGTAGAACAAATTCCAGCAAATTATGATGCAACGAAAATGCATGCAGTGGTTATGATTGTTGACCAAAACTCTGGACAGATTCTAAACTCCAATATGGTGAATGTAAACACTCCAGTAAGTGCCAAAGATTACTTAGCTTCCCAAACTTTCGAAGTATTCCCGAATCCAGCGAACAATGATGCAAATGTGGCATTTGAGCTTAACAATACGCAGAATGTTTCAGTTGAAATTATGAGTGCGTTAGGACAAATAGTCGCCAAGCAAAACCTAGGAAAAACAAATGGTTTTAAAGAAGTTAACTTCAATACACAAAACTTGCAAAATGGTATTTACTATATCAATTTAAAGGTAGGTGAAGATATGCTCACGAAAAAAATAACCATTCTGAAATAAACATTCAATACCATCACAAAAAAAGGGGCATGTGCCCCTTTTTTTGTACCTCAATTCAAATATTCAACGAATGACCATAAGACGGCAAGACTATTCTCCTTCGAATTAATTAGTCGCTCCTTACAAACTGCGGTACTCTCTGTTTATTAGCAGTAATTGGTGCATGAATTTGGCATTTTCGGTGTTTAAAATTGCAAGGTTAGAGTTATTTTGGGCTTAAATTCTTGCAAAAAA
>JAHDGY010000063.1 GCA_020631555.1 Flavobacteriales bacterium
GTGTCGATGTTGAGAAGACAATTTTCTTCGAAAGATAATATGTTTTCGTGACGACGCCGACTAATACCAATGCTGTCCTAAACAACCCACCAACTCGTAGTAAAGGTCTTTGAACAAATAAAAAGTTCGATGCTTTAGCTTATACTTGATTTTGATGGAGCCTTTAATAACTCCTAAATGGTTGAGATTGCCTGTAGCAAAGCGCAGCCCATTGGAAATGGTACTCTTTGCAAAATGACAAAACAACATCGATACTAAATGCGTCCAACTATCAAATCCTTTGTTCCCTTTATCTGAATGGTGCTTCTCTACAAGCTTTTTAAAAACTGAACGGTCAATCTTTTTGATAATCTGTACAAACAGGGTAATAGTACTCATCAGAGGATCGTGTGTTTTTTACGAGACCCAAAGTAATTTTTGGACTAAAAATTAACCTCTCTTTTTTTTATTTAGAGCAGCATTGACTTAACTTATATAAAATAACTGTCCGAAGAAACTAGACCACTACAGGTGGTAAATGACCAAGAATTTGATACCAAAAGAATGATTTTAAAAGATTAACTCGCCATAAGTGACCTCTGATTTAGATTGAATCGAAAGCAACTTAACCAGAGGTCACTTAATCCTGTCATTACCTGCAGGTCCAAAATCTAATGGCACAGTGTGAACATAACAGTTTAACGCCATGTTATATCTTTTATTCCGAAATAAATAACACAATATTCCAACACCTGAAAGAACTGCTGCAACAATGTATTCGGGCTTTCCAAGCTGACCTTCATTATAGATAGCCCCATTCAAGTTTCCAATGCCGACAAACAACAAACCGGCCAAAGAAAATTTAACTGCCATCTTTTTTACTAAACCTCTTCCGCGACGATCCACTATTTTGGAAATTGATGACACCCGAATTAATTGCTCTCCAATTCTTAATGAATCTAGTCCAATATAGGAGATCTTACCTTCAAAAATCCCTTGCTCAGACTTAACCTTAATGTGGTCATTAAGCATAAAATGAGTTCGCGCTTTACCTCCTATTTTACCAGCGACCAAAAAATAATTTTGGCCAAACGTAAAACTGAGAGCAGTGAAAAACAAAGCCACAGCACAGATGATGTTTTTACAACGGAAAGAATTCATCAAGTTAATTTGCATTATTCTCTGAAGCAATCGCATGGAAAAATTAACAGTCTTGAATTTCAACGTTTGAAGATCTTTTGCAAGCTTCAAGCGCTCTTCAATTCTGTTGACAGCCGTGCCATCAATTAAAAAAGCAACATAAGATGACAAAAATTCAACTAGCGAACTTAAGTTGTTACCATCCAGTTGATCTATTTTAACTTTATACAATTCCAGATCCAATCCAAGTAAATCATCCAAAACACTATCAAAATCAGGTGCTGTTGCCGTGTTGTTAAAGTCAGAATCGGTTCGGATTTGAAGCAATTGTTCGATTCCTTTCGCCAAGGCTTTACCTAGTTGTTCCGCTTGCCTCGTAAGTAAATATCTACTCTCCATGCAAATATTTTATAACCGTTGTCGGCACTTGTTACTGTTACGTGGCAAGTTAAAATAAGATTCTTGATTGACTTACAAAGGCTAAAGAATTAACGCTGAATTGTAATTTTACCAGTCCCCAGTTGATCATTCATTCTAAAGGTGTATAAATAAGCTCCGTTAGAAACTATCTCTCCTTGCGCACGTATCAAATGTATTCCAATCCACAACATGCAGACCTGCACCTCGGTGTTTAATCTTAAAATCTCGAATCAAGCAACCACTTAGGTCGTCGTAAATAGCAACGCTAACATTGGCAAGGTTGAGAAGCTCATATTCAATTTTACCTGATCAGAAGCAGGATTAGGGTAAACTCGAACATCGTGAGAATAGGCTGATAACATATTTAAGGACAACCAACTATTGTTTAAACTGTCGATGTTAATATTCTCATCACCGTCTTGATACAACGGTAATAGAATAGATCAGAAACATTTCGTCGGATGTATTCAAACCGGCGCCAATAGTTTGAGGAGGTGAATTCGGATTGTGGATATTGTTTGCCTTATTATCAAACACCCCTTTACCATGAACTTTGCTATCCTTTGGTAACTTGACAGGATTTTTTAAAGTGTAGAACCCTTGCCATTCAAAATCCCATTTAGGCACCCTAATAAACGGTGCCGTATCTCCAACGTTTTGTAACACCTTAGCTTTCTATTCTTTGGCCAAGCAAATGCATATGAGGGAAAACACTCAGGACCTAAACATCGGTATCCGGAACAATTACTTCCACCGAATCTACCGTGTTTGCAGCAATGCTAAATTTCCAATCACTTAAACTGGAGCACAAATCACTGTTCTAACATCCGAAACCCTTCGTCGTAAAAGTGAAAATGGACTTTTGTACTATCCATTTTCCCTGCTGAACCTTCTGGATAATGCATCGCTAAGATGATATTAGAGCCAGCTTTTAATGTCATTCCTGCCTTAAATTTGTCGTTGGAAGGAAATATATTGGGTAAGCCTCCTAGAGCATATCCACCAACCAAAATCCCTTGGCTCGGCCCACCACAATCTCCTACAAATGTGTCGCTAACATAGGTTGCCGATTCATCAATATAAACAAGGCAATGGTGAACTATTTCCCGATTTCCAGGAATAACTTCCATCGCCTTTATTACACGATCAGCTGTTAAACCAGAGGGCAGCGCAACACAAATATAGTCGTCGCTGAACTGCGTTGCCTTACTTGTATAAACTGGCATTTAAACCACCAAATCTAGTTTGGCAGAAATTATGTTCTCTTGATAAATTGGCGGTGCTGGCGCAAGGCCTGGGCCGCCTTCCTTACCACCTTCCGCAATCCATGTCAATAGCGTACTTTTTTCTTCAGCAGTTAATATTCGCTCGTCCGTATATCGTTGAAATAAAGTATCGGCTGACCACGGCGGCATGATGTTCTTCTTTACATCGAACTCAATCAAAAGCCTTTTATTAAAGCACTGCTGGTGAGTTATTAGGCTAAAAGGAGCTACACCACCATCTGAATGGCATTCCGTACACTTATCGTAGAAAATTTCCGCGGTATGTTCGCTCTAGGTAACTTAGGCATACATATTACCCAATGTAATAGTTAAACAGTAAAATGCTAGTAATTTAATGAGCTTCATGAGTAGTATAGTTTATGTTAGCAACGGGCCTGTTTTTTCTTTTTTCCAAGTCGCCCCATTTTTTTTGTCTTTTCGATATATGCCAATGCTTCAAGGACTTTACAAACAGTTTCTCCAACATCAACATTTACCTTCCCAATTTTGGCAGCAACTAGTTTTGCTTTAGCGTTCAAATCTTGCACATAAGCTCCTACAGAAATAACGTAATTGTTCATGGCATAACGAACGCGATTAAAACTTCCATGAAGTTCCGATTCCACTAATTGAAGCAACTCGCTAAACTTTTCAATATCCAAATCAGCATCATGGTTTTATTGCAACCCAATTAGCTAAAGTTGACCAACCAGCTGAAATCGTAGATTCTTCCTCTCCCTGTATCCAATCCAACCCAAGCTCATAACCATGCTTACTATCTGCAGCGACCGACGCAACCGCATACTCGCTTAAATAATGCCAATACGCTTTTTTAACTCATTGGTTTAACTCTTCCGTAGAATCTTATCCGTATCGGCAATTAGACTCGCTAAATACATTGCATCGGAGTTTTCAGTGTTGTAAAGCTCCAAAGCCAATCGGTGATTCTTCTTAATCTTCCTTGCCAGCTTTTTAAGATCTCCAACTTTAACCCCAAAAAATGGCTCTCGGGCTCCGTGTCGAACAAGCATTTTTTTTGTTTGATTATTGCCAAACTCCTGAAGGGCATGCATTACTTCATTGAGATCCATACCTAAATTTAAAACAATTTAGGCGCTAACAAAACTTCTAATATCCTGTATTACATCATTGCCAAATTCATCACTATTCACCAACTCTACCAGATTTTCAGCAACAAATTCTGCACTCCACAAAAGGTTTTCTTCTTTCATTCCAACAAAACGTTCAACACTTGGAAAACGATCTTTTGATACTTGGCGAATTTGACCTTGCATATCCGTATCGATAACCCCCGGAGCTATGGAATAAATCCTGAACGGACAGCTTTTAGAATTCTGTTCTATTGAAACACATTTTGACAGCATATCCAACGCGGCTTTTGTAGCGCAATAACTTCCCCAACCGAAATATGGAGATCTGCCCGCGCCAGAAGAAATATTTACTATTGTTTTTGGAATATTTGCTTCTTGCAATTGGGAAATCACACTATTCATGAGAGCCAAGGGAGCTGCCAAATTTAGGTCTATTACTTTGATTATTTGCTCCGAATCCAATTCTCCGATAGACCCTACATCTCCCAAAATTCCAGCGTTATTGAATAGTCCAAATCGAGAACAATTAGTCAAGTTAAATTCAGACAACACCTTTTCAACGACAACAGAGAGTTCTTCGCGATCGGACAAATCCACCTGAAACTGATGAACATTTTTTAAATCCTTCCACTTAGGATTAGTATTTCGCGACAAACCAATTATTGTAGTGTCTTGCGCAAGAAGCTGATCGACAATAGCTTCTCCTAATCCTCTTGATGAACCGGTAACAATGAATAATTCCATGCGGTAAAATTATTTTAACAGGGACATAAAATTAGCCAAATACGTGTCTAGTGCTTCCAAAAAAGTAAGGAATTCTGTATTTATAAATACACTAATCCTACGAGCATTTTTTTACTCGATTTTAACATTTTACAAAGTACATTATGCTAGTACGCTATTTTACCAGTAGGTAATTAGATTACGAATTGAATTGGTTGATTTGGAGAAACATTATTTCCATGACAATATTAGAATTTGTGTCTGAATTTCCAGAGGAACAATCATGTAAGGAACACTTCAAAGCTAAGCGAGAAAAAGAAGGAGTGTGTTGCAAAAGTTGTAAATCAAACGCACTTTACTGGCTACAAGGCAAACAGAGATGCAATGTACAGTTTAGAAGGAATGGTTGAATTTGACGAGGGCTGCTTTGAAAAAGCCACTCCGGCCGGTATTAAGTTAAAACGCGGTAAAGGAAGTGTTAAACGGCAAAATGTCGCAGTTATGGCTGAATCAATTCCGTTAGAAAGCCTTGAAACAGGCAAGAAAAATAAGGCGGTAAGATATTTCAAGATGCAAGTTTTGAACAGTCACAAAAAAGAAGCAGTGAATCAAACAGTATAGTACTGTATTGACAATCAATCAATAGAGTTCTCAGATAAAGCAACCAATTATTTGGATATTGCCAAGTACGTAGAGGTGCAGGTTACTGAAAAACCATCCAAACAAACTACAAATACAACCCTAAAATGGGTGCACATTGCAATTTCAAATGCAAAACGAACCTTATTGGGAATTTACCATAAAATATCCGGCAAATATCTTCAACTATACCTCGACGAATTCTGCTACAAATTTAACCGAAGGTACTTTGGAACAAGCTTATTCAACAGACCAACAGCAGCAATAGCAAAAAATTACTGGTAAAATAGCGTACTAGCATAATGCATTTCTAGCTGCTGCTGGATGGAATTTGAAGAAAATGATGATAAAACTCAAAAACGACACCCGTGTTTGGGTATTAATTGGCTTCAAAACCAAAATCAACCCAAGAATCTTACAACACCTCCAAAATCTATTTGTTCCTCTATTAGGTCAAATAAGGGTCTAGAACTAGTTTTTAAGGAGTGACTATTTAGTTCCCTTGATTTCTTGTAAGGAGTTAAAATAGGTGTGCACGAATTTGCTTTGGGCTATTCCAGAAATGCTTAAACAAATTAGTCCAAGTGTTTCGGTTAAATTATTTTGAACTATTAAGGGCGTGCGTTTTGCACAAATTGCGCCACAAGTACTTACTAAAACATAAGAAAAGCAAAGAGCGGCGCAGAAGCCGCTTTGCAACAGTTTATAAAAAGAGAGGACTGAAGAACCAGTTCGAGGGTAAAAGTATTAAACTTGAACCTTGTTCTGAGGAGAATAGGAGCATTGATCATAATTCTTATTCGATAGTCCTGTTTTACGTTATGAAAAATTGTGTGCTACTGGGCATACCAGCTTGTTTGAAC
Source organism: Flavobacteriales bacterium (assembly GCA_020631555.1). Classification (GTDB taxonomy): domain Bacteria; phylum Bacteroidota; class Bacteroidia; order Flavobacteriales_D; family Parvicellaceae; genus JAHDGY01. The sequence goes on from JAHDGY010000063.1 coordinate 6,142, forward strand.
AAATGCAAGCGTAGACTTCAATCTAAATGCAAATCAAAAATTTAACGTAATTTTCTGCTCCTAATTTTGTGACGGATCAATGTGTGGAATTTTATATTATTCTGGTAGAAAAATAGACAGGAACCAATTTGAGGCAGCGGCGAAGGAAATGAACCATCGTGGCCCGGATAATACTGGTTTTTATTTTGACGCTGACCAAAGTTTTGCCCATAATCGACTTTCGATTATTGACGTTAGTGAACGCTCGCATCAGCCATTTGAATTGGAAGACTATGTGTTAATTTTTAACGGGGAAATCTATAATTATAAGGAGTTAATAATTGATCATCAGCTTCAAATTAATACTAAATCGGATACCGAAGTATTGCTGAGAATGTTCATGAAGTACAAGGAAAATTGTCTGCAATATTTTAACGGAATGTTTGCCTTTGTTTTGTACAATAAAAGAAACAAAGAGGTATTCATTGCTCGGGATAGGTTAGGCATAAAGCCGTTGTACATATATAATTCAGGAAGCGAGACCATAGTTGCTAGTGAGATATCGGCAATTCACAAAATGGTTAGTTTAGAAGTTGACGAGTTTGGTTTGCGGCAGTACAAGAAACTTCGAATGACCGTGAATAATGACACGGTCTATAAAAATGTCAAATTTTTTCCGGCAGGATCGTATTTGTACAACAATAAGGTTTTTAAGTATTGGTCTTTGCCAGTAGAAGAAAAAGAGGCCCCAGAAGATGAGGAATTGAAAATCCTAATTGACGATGCAGTTAATTTAAGGATGCGTTCTGATGTTCCTGTATCAAGCTATTTATCAGGGGGGTTGGACAGTACAATCATTACGGCTTTAGCGCGCCCAAATGCGAGTTGGACCATTGGATTTGATTCTCTTAACGAGTTCAAATGGAGTAAAATTGCAGGAGATGAGATAGGAGTCGATTGCCATCAGATTAGTGTTGATTACGATTCGTTCCAAACGGCGGCTAAGGAGTTGGTGAAACATCGCAAGGAACCACTTTCTGTTCCTAATGAAGTGTTAATCTATTTAATGACTTTGGAAGCCAGAAAACTTGGTTACAAAGTGATTCTTTCGGGGGAGGGAGCTGATGAACTTTTTTGGGGTTACGATCGCATCTTTAGATGGGCCAAGGACCAAAAACAACTAACTGTTGAAGGGTTTGATGCAAAATATTGTTACGGCACGCATTCCGATAACGAAGTTGTTGATTACGCTCTATCCATTACCCCCGAAGGAACTCCACTGCAAAAAGTTGCCTATTACTTTCAAATAGTTCATCTGCAGGGGTTGTTGCGAAGGGTTGATAACTCAACAATGATGTGTTCAGTAGAGGGTAGGATTCCTTTTGTTGATCATCGTTTGGTGGAGTTCATGAATGGAAGACCTTTCGAGTACAAAATGGGCAATTCGTTTAAAGAACCTTTGAAGAGGATCTATAAGAACATTATACCAAGAATTGTTGTAGAAAGAAGTAAAATGGGGTTTCCGGTTCCGTTAAACGAAATTTATAATACAGCAGATTTGCCATCCGGATGGGATGAATGGTTTACCTTTAACTTAAATAATTTTAACCTATGATTGTTGGCTACACAACTGGAGTATTTGACCTATTTCATATAGGACATCTAAATTTGCTGAAGAACGCTAAAGGGCTTTGCGATAAGTTGGTTGTTGGAGTTACGACCGACGAATTGGTCTCTTACAAGAATAAAAAAGCCGTTATTCCTTTTGAAGAAAGACTTGAAATTATCCGAAATATTCAACAAGTTGATGCCGTAATTCCACAAATGTCAATGGACAAAATGGAAGCATGGAATAAGGTTAAGTTTGATGTGATGTTCGTTGGTGACGATTGGTATAATACGCCTAAATGGCAAGAATTAGATAAAGAGTTTAAAGCTTTAGGTGTCAAGATTATATATTTTCCGTACACGCAGGGAACTTCCAGTACGCTTATTAATCAGACACTTGAAGGTTTGAGAAAGGAATGAAGCAAATAGTCTTTCGTGGCCTACAGAATCTGTTGTTCTGGTTTTCTAGCTTGCTAAGCAGATTCGTAAAAAAAGATAATTCGCTTGTTGTTCTCTGTGTTGCCAAGATCTTAACGGAAAATCACAAGGTGATTCTGGATTATTACCTTAAAAACAAGCCGGATTTAGAGTTGGTAATATTAAGTAGGGGATTTGTAAACTTAGATTCTTATTCTCAGATCAAGGTTGTCAGAACATTCTCACTATCTGGATTGGCTTACTTTCTGAAGACAAAGAAAATTCTCATCTCTCATGGCGATTTTGATCATAAGCCACACAAAAAGCAGCCGTATCACACGATCGTTAACTTCTGGCATGGTATCCCGATCAAAAATATTGGAGTTGGATTAAAACAATCGATAGAATACATGGACTTTATGCTTGTGTCTTCAGATATCGAAAAAGAAGTAATGAAGCGTTCTTATGGGTTGCGAGAAGAGCAAATTTTGGTGATGGGGGTTCCTAAAAACGATGCTTTGTTCGAACATCGGCCTGTTACTGAAAGTGAAAAAAGTTTAGTTTATCTGCCAACCTACCGAGATTCAGCACCTACGAGGTTTTTCGAGTTTTCTGATCAAGATTTGGTTCGGTTAGACAGCTATTTTAAGTCTAACAATATTGTGGTTAAAATAAAACCGCATCCCAATGATTTAAATAATCCAAATTTGGATGGTTTGGCTAAACTGAACTCCGTTCAAATTGTATCAGGAAAATTCGATATTCAAACTGAGCTTAAAAAATCTTTGGGTTTAATTACGGATTATTCCGGCGTACTGTACGATGCTTTGGCAATTGATCTTCCAATGCTTTTTTTGCCATATGATTTTGAAGAGTATAACAGAACGGTCGGATTTCATAGAGATTATAAATCGTTTATTCCTGGGCCAATAATATCTTCGCAAGTTGATTTCATTGCGGCCATAAATTCAATTTTGGATAAATCCTTTTCTAAGGACCACTACCCTAAAATTAGAGATGAGTACTATCACTTTCAGGATTCCAATGCGACCAGTCGATTGTTTGATTTTTTGGCGGTAAATTGATTTGTTGGGAATGTTGATTAACAGCCGTACGAACTTTAGCCTTGAAATTTCATAAAATCATCGTGTACGCTAAGTTGCGAAAAGGATGTAATTTTGGTGTACGTGTTGGGTCTATATTTCTGTGATCACCGAAAAGGCACGGGTTAAATTATCTTCAAGCTCTCTAAATTTCACTAATTGATGAGTTTTCGACCAAGGTATTACCTAGCCAGTGGATTGTATTTCGTTCATGTGGAATCAGGGGATACGGATGTTGTGAAGAAAATTTCGATTTTGAACGACTAGAGTATATTGAAGGTAAAAAAAGGTGGCGTCAAGACTCCATTTTTTATCTTTATTTGACGGATCAATTGCCCGTTACCACCATATATAGAAGTTTTTTAATGGGGCTTTTGCCCATGATTCTTTTTTAGCTAAGCTTTTTTCAATCTGTGCTTTGGCTTCATTTTCGGTCATAAGATCTTTCTTCTTAATCTTCTTGGGCAAAACTTCTTCCATGTTAATTTTCTTATTGAAAATCTCTTTAGCAAAATAAACCACACTACCATCCTCTTTGCCAAGTCCTACAATTGCACCTGGTAGTCCATTAAACGATTCGGGTCCAGTAGGTACTACAATTTGCTCAGTATACCAAGCATAAATGGTTGTGCTATCGTCTTTTTCCCATATCACCTTTCTACATTCGTGGCCTGCTATTTTTCTAAATTCATGAGTTGATTTCCAAGTTCTTGTCTTCAGCGAATCTTGAATAACTATCTTATCGGAAAACAATTCTAGAATTGAAAGACGTTGACTGGAATTGAAATTTTGAACCACTGTGTTTTTGTATGTAGTCCATGAATTTTCTTCAGCAGTTGTTCTGGGTTCTGGTCTAAATACAGAAATACTATCATTGAAGAATAGTTCAAATCGATCCTTTTTAATTTTCTTGCCATCCAACCATTTTGGATCGAATTGTTTTTCAAGATTTGTTCTTCGCTCAAAAATGATTTTACCTTCAGTAAATTGTTGGATTTGAGTAAACCCTTGGTTCACCAACATCAACATATCAATTAGCACAAGTATTTGACTAAGGTTTTTTGCTTTCCACATGATTTCTGAACTTATAAGTTAATCTAGCAAGTACGTATCTGGAAATAACAGTACTTCTGTTGTCAATGATTGCATTTCCTTCTATGGTACGAGCTGCTAACACATTTTGATTGAATATATCGTTTGCTTCAACGCTAAGGATTAAATTTTCTTTTTTGAGAAATCGTCGACTTACCGACAGGTTCCAAACAGCGAACCTAAGATTGTAACCGTCTTGAAGTTGACCGTTGATCGTATAATTGAATTCTGTGTTCAAATCAAATTTAAATGGTAAAGCTGCACTAAGCGAAGCATAATAGTTTTGAATACTGTACGGCTGATTTCCAAATTCGGAAAGGGAATTTTTCGGCACGTTATAGTTATACTCCATACCGATGTCTATGCCAATGGTGTCCAGATCAAATTCAATTGAAAGCTCTGGAGTCAGTCCCAGGTTATCGGTTATGTTTTGATTCCCATTAATCCAGTTTTTACTTCTGGTCCAGCGTGTTTCCAATTGCGGATCAACGCTAATCAGGCCGTCCAATAATGGTATTCCTAATCCGGACTTTAGAATTCCTTGCGCGTTGCCCGAAACGTTGATTGTCCGGGATATTGTTCTACCTGTTTTGTCAAAAGTGGTTTCGTTTCCAAAGCTACGAGGTTTGTAAACTGCTTTTCCCCAAATCCATACGTATTGACCGGTCATAGCTTTCCACTTGTTGTAGTAAAGTGTAAGAGAATGTTCGATACTAGGTTGCAATTCCGAGTTTCCTATGGTAATGCGATTTGGGTTTTGATTATTGGTTACGGGTTGAAGTTGTCGTATGCTCGGCTGGTTGGATATCGTTTCATATCTAACATTGAATCTATGGCTGTTGGAAAATTTGAGTCTGAAATTTGCAAACGGAAGCCAGTTGTTAATGTTTTGCTGGATATTGTTTCCAAATAAATTGTTATTCGAAATCCTAACATTTCTCAATCTAATTCCTGCAGCGGTTCGAATCTTGAAATTTTTATAACCGAGCCACCCTCCAAGCCGATTGGAAAACTTTGTCGTCACAAAATCATTTGATAATGACGAATCGAGTTTGGAATATTCGTCAACTTCAAAATTGTAAGTGTATGCTTGTGGATCATCTTCAGAATGAAATCCGTTATAATCGATTACTGCCGAAAATTGTTCAGTCAGTGGTTCTGTGAATTGCACAGAGCCTCCATGTGAAGCTCCCAAAAACCTTCGGATTGTCTTTTGTTTTAATGCTAAATCACTGCCGGTGTTATTGTAAAACTTGTTTTGAGAAGATAAAAATCCAGTTCCGTCGTCCTGTCTATTGTTGAAGTTGTACTTGGCGATAAGCTCACGTTTGGGTTTCTTAAACTTTTTGTTCAGTTCAATTCTGGTTTTAAACGATTGATTGGTTGATGATTCATTACGATCTATTGTGGTGGTTGATGCTTTGTTTTTAAATCCATCCACAAAATCAGTTGTTTGAAACAATGTGTTGCTGTTATTGGTTAATGTATATGACGGACGGACGGCAAGTTTTGTAAGTGAATCAATTTGCCACTCGGCATGCAAGTTCAACACGTGTCCTTCTTGTTTTTCAAGTCCGTTACTCTTTTCATCGGTCCTGTAGGTAGTATCCGGTAATACAAATTGAGTGGAAAGATCTGATTGGCTATTGAGTTCGTTTTTGGAATAGGTGTAGTTGGCAGCAACCTCTACTTTCTCCGTTAGTTTGTCAGAGTAGTAGAATCCTGATTTTAAAGTCCTTGGAATTCCATTGTTCTGGGTGTTGTTACCCCAGTTTCTAGACCATCTTTGGTCACTTCCCGGATTTTCGAGACCAAACTGGTTAATGTCTCGCCAACCAAAACCAGATCGAGGTGTATTCGTGGCCAGCCCGAATACGGATAACTTAAAGTCACCCTTAAAACGGTTTACCAGAATTTCTCCCTCATGAAACTGTATGAAGTCTGTGGCTCCTGCTATTCGTCCGAAATAGCCTTTTTTCGCATCTTCTTTGAGTTTTAGGTTCATTACTTTAATCGTCTCGTCAGATCCTGCTTCAGCATCTTCATTTTTAGTTTCATAAACTTCAACATTTTCAACCGCGTTGGCTCCCAGGTTTTTTGTTGCCACAGTCGGATCGTTTCCAAAAAATTCGTCCCCATCTACAAGCACCTTATCTATTGCTGTTCCTTGAGAGGAGATTTTTCCATTTTTGTCGACTTTAATTCCAGGAAGTTTTTTTAGCAAGTCTTCGACTACTGCATTCTGCTTAACATTAAAAGAATCAGCCGTGTAAACTAAGGTGTCTCCGTTAAAATATATGGGGTCGTCAAATGCGTAAATAACGATCTCTTCAATTTCTTGGCTTTTTGGAGGGAGAATCAAGTTGGGTAGTTTTAACTCTAGGCTCTTCGGGTTCGGGAAAAAGTAAAACGCCTGTTCATTGGTGTTTGGGCTACTTATCAGCACCTCGACGGTGTCTGATTGGAGGTGGTCCATTCGGAATTGTCCTTGACTATCTGATTTGGTGTGGCCAAGAATCACCGAATCTCGCAATCGAACAGCCATAATTACAACGTTTTCAGGCGTGTTATTGGTAACGGTGTCCACAACGTTACCATGGATCAACATTTTTTGCCCAAAAGCGTCAGGAAGAGCAAGGAGCACAAATCCAAAGATTATTAGTCTTGCCTGAATAGTGCCTTGAACTTTAATTAATCGTCTTATTCTGTTGGTAATAAATTTGCTCATGATGATCCCCCAACTCATTGCAATTCGCATTACTTATTTGATTACAAATGTATTCTTTTCGATACGTGAGGAGTGGAAGTTATTTCCCGTTTGCCAATGGTTTAACAAACTTTAACCAAATTGGGTTTATGTTAACAACATATTAACAACGAACGGATGGTTTTATCAGCTGACGCATTAATGAAAGAATCAATTTGGCACCCCGAAAAGATATATTTTAGGACCACCCTTGCCGCTAACAGTTCCTTTTTCCCATTTGTAATCAGCAGATTTAACATCGCCTAACAAAGCGTCTAGATCTTCAATGGGTATGTATGTGCATTATATGTTACTCCTTACCAATCAATTACAATCGGAAGAACAGGGATTATGTAGTCGCCCTTTAAAAACTGCCGTACACTCTGTTTATTAGCAGTAATGAACCAGTGATTTCTTGCGCAGCTGCTTTAATTCCATTTGTTATTTGCTCAGTTGAGCGTTGCCCTTACCGCCAAATGCTAAATGAGATTTGCTTGAAAGCTCTTTGCGCCAACGATAAATCAAGTCGGCTTTAACCCCTAATTCTTCTGCAATTTCTCGTGCATTACCCCGAACATTGCTTAATTCAACAGCTTTCAATTTGAACTCCTTGCTGTAATAACGTTTTCCTGTTCCCATCACTTAAACATATTAATTCATGCTTAACTATAGTGTCCAGATAAAGGTAGAAGGTCCAGAATGCTGAATAGATAGAAAAAAACACAGTATTTTTTTTGTAAAAATGAAAGCTGAGTGTACTTTAGCCGCCAGTTGGTCTGGCAGATTATCTGCAGATGAAATTATAGCAGTTTTTTAAAAATAAGAGAATAGAGTCAAGCCACAGTTGTATCAGTTTTATGTCACAGTTTTGTTTTGAATGGCTTAGGTTCTTATCGCCTATTGTGTTTATGGGCATTGCCATGAAATCACTTTTTTTAAAGTTAAACGATATGGTGAATTATTTTTTGCCAACAATTAAAATGTATCTGCGAATTATGAAAAGAGTAGTTAACATTAAAGTATTAGCGATACTTGCCTTGTTACAGATTGAGATTGTAGTTCAAGGACAAAATGTTATTGTACTCAGCACAGCTGATTCAGACAATAAGAAATACGTAGCAAGCCAGTACATTGAATTTCTCCCGGGATATATTTATCAAGCAAATTCCACTCAAGAAATGGAGGCGTACATCTACCCAAATTTGAACACACTTCACCTAGAAGATAAATTTTGCAATGACGCCAATGTGAAGATTGATACAGAACTTGAATCTACCTCTGCCCCAAACGCAACCTCCTATTCTTTTGTGGTTGAGGATTTACAAGAAGGGAAAAAAGAAACAATAAAATCGGATGACCATATTTTTAGTTTATCAGAATTGGTGACCATAGATGTGGAGTCTGGTAAGAAGTTTAAGGTATTGGTTATAGCAAGAAACCAGAAAGGGATTATAGTAGGTCAAGGACCGGCTTGTATCATTAAGGTGCTTTCTGCAATTACGTTCAAACCATTTACCCCACTAGTAAAAAAAGTGGATGCGGGTTATGTTCCGGTCGGTTCAGACAAGGTTCTACGATTTAATTACTACGAACATTATGCGGTTAATTCGGTTGATGTTGAAATATTAAATAGTTTAAGTTCATCTGTTTATAAAGGGACAATAAATGTACTTACCGGATCAAATGATCTAAAGATGGATTTGAGCCAATTGCAGGCAAAAAGTTTTCACACACTTCAAATAACGACTTCGAAAAATGAGAAATGGTACTTACGATTTCGAACGCCGGAGTAATGGAGTAATATTAATTTAAGCACTAGGAAATAAGGATTAACGGTTTAAAAAAGAGAATATGAAACAGATTGTTATAACGTCAATTTCGAGTGTTGTTGCGGCAATTTTAGTTTGCCTTGTAATGTTGTCAAACTCCAAAGACAAGGTGGTCTTTATCGACACAGTTAAAGTATATAATGAGTTTGATTTGAAACAAGAGTTAGAGTCAAAATTAAAAAGGCAGGATGCTGACAGAAGAGTGGTTGTGGATAGTTTAAAGTTGGAGCTTAATGAGCTTTATGGCCGCAGTGAAAATCCAGAAGGAGAACTTCTCTCGAAAATTCAAACTACTCAATATCAATTGGAACATACTGAAGGAAAAGTCAATCAATTGTATCAGGCAACAGCCAACAAATATTCGGAAGAAATTTTGACCCAGCTTAATCAGTATCTGAAGGATTTTGGGGAAGCTTCAGATTTTGAGTTGATAGTGGGCGCTAATGCGCAAGGGACTGTAATTTATGGTTCAGAGGGTAAAGATGTTACGCAGGAGGCGATTGAATATGTTAATAAAAGATACAGCGAATGAGGGCGATAGTTTTTTTTATAGTTGGTGCTGTACTGATAGTTGGTTGTGGCAAGCAAACCTTAGATCCTGTATCTTACATTAAATATGTAGAATCCGAGGAAAATGGGCTAAACGTTTCTAAGAAGATAGGTAACGTTACCTACAATATTCAATATAAGCCGAAGCCTTATTTGGTTTTGAGAAAAGAAGGACCTCAACGAGTGCAAAGTGAACCTTGGAATGATTTGATGAATGGGTATGATGATGTTCATTACGTCGATCTGCGATTGAAATCTAGCAGTGGATGGGATTTTTTAAAGTCGGATGTCAAGCAGACGGAGGACTACTTCTTGAGGATAAAATACCTATCATCAGATATTCAAAGAGATGTTTCCCTGATTCAGGGGCAAGATACACTTAACTGTGTGTTTAGTCATTTTGAAAGGACCTACGGCATGACCCCCTATGCGAATGTGGTCCTGGCATTTGAAAAGCCAACAAAAGTTGAAGATCACCCATTGACTTTCGTGTATCACGATCGCCTCACGAATGGCGGAATTGTAAAAATACAGCTTACCGAAAGTGCATTAAGCAACATACCCAATTTGAAAATTTAGGTAAATGATTTTGAGAATTAGAAATAGCCGCTGGTCAAGGGGACTAGCGTTTGGTCTGGTATTGTCTTTTTGTTCCAAATTGGATTTCCTACCGGAGCCTTGGCGTTAACTGGAGGCCATCTCAGCCAGAGGTCAATTCATTTACTCCAATTGGGACTACCGACTGTAAATCTTATTTTTATCGCTTCGCTTTTGGGTTAAAACTTGTTGGAACAA
>JAHDGY010000064.1 GCA_020631555.1 Flavobacteriales bacterium
CTTTTACATCATATTAGGGCTTAAAGAAGATTATACTCGTGAAATTTTGACGATTGTCAATTTTCCAAATGAATCTGCTCAGGGTTGGTTACAAATCTTCCTTCTGGCTTTCTGATTCCTTGAGATCCAAAAGATGCTTGTCATCTCCAAAGGCTTTTTTAGTATTGTTCAGAAACTCCTTTTTCCAAGCACTAACCTAATGAGGATGAAGGTTGAATTGTTCGGCAAGTTCGGACATCGTCTTGCGCTCTTTTAAAGCTTCCAAAACAACTTTTGTTTTAAACGAAGCACTGAATTTTCGTCGGGTTCTTTTCATTTGACAGAAATTTAAGAATTCATTTTTTCCTGTCCAGTTTTTTTAGACCACTACAATGAACTCAACCAACATCGGACGAAATAATTCTCCTTGATTCGATCTATCGCTTTTTCCTCTCATCTATTGCAAGAATTTAAACCCAAAATAACTCTAACCTTGCAATTTTAAACACCTCAAATGCCAAATTCATGCACCAATTACTGCTAATAAACAGAGAGTACCGCAGTTTTTAAGGAGCGACTAGTTAGCTTCGAATATAGTCAAAACACTGTAATGAGCACAAGTTTAGATTTTTATGTAGATTAATTGAGTTCGTTTAAAGTGTTTTCGCTTTTGGGAGTTAACTAATTTTTTAGCTTGTAATGTTTTACCCAGCTTTCAGAGTTTTCAGCTTTGTTAATTTTATTTTGGACACTGATGGCTTGTTCTTTAGAGGAGTAACTTGCGTATTTCACAGAATAGAAGTTATTGAATTTTCCAACAATTCCAGCATCCGAATATCCCTGATTTCTAAGCGTTTTTACAAGGATTTCGGCGTTCGACTTTACAGAAAAACTTCCAGCGATAACGTGATACTCCTTCGATACAGTCCTAGACTCATTTTTGTCTTTTGGCAGAGGATTAAGCTCTTCTGTCCTTGCAATTGGATTTGCATCAACTTTTGGATTGTTATTGACTGAATTTTGTGGTTTTGAAGTTTTAGGCGTTTTGCTTTCAACAAAATAAACTGTGTCCAGATCTTTAGAAGCAAGTTGAAATTCTGTTGAATTTGTGCCGCCGTTAGGACTAAAATTTTGACTACTATCAGAAATAGAAGCTAGTTGATTATTGTTCTCCGTTGACGTTTCCGAATTTGTAGTCAGGGTCATTCTTATGCCGGAAAATCTAGAAGGAACTACTTCTAAGTAAGTAATAATTGATACACCGAGTATTATAGATGCCAAACCAGAATAAAGTAGTATTGGCAACTTTTCAGAATTTGGTTTTCTTATATTCGCGGTTGATGAATTGTTCATGTTTTTCGCTTGTACACGTTTAAGTTACCGGTTATTACTTCTATAACCAAGCAAAAGTTTCAGGAACTCTGAAAGGTTTATGTTAATCTGAATCAATCGGTTTAAATAATTCATTCGGAGATTCTTTCATCAGTGTTTAGACAATTGATGGATAGCACAAGTTATTGGGTAATGGTCGGAGAATTTTTTATTAATTGTTTTGAAACCAGAGCTTTTTATGTTGTTGGAATGAAAGATATAGTCTATACGCAGTGCAGGAAATGTGGCGTGAGTACCTCCAATTCCGTTGCCGCTCATTTTGAAAGCGTCTCTTAAATTCGTCGATAATTGCCCATAAGCATAAGAACTAGGTGTGTCATTGAAGTCGCCGCAAACTAAAATCTCATATTTACAATTCTTCATATGAGCCAATAACTGGGCGATCTGTTCAGTTCTTGTTTCGAATCCTTTTTGTAGTCTCCCCAAAATGTTCTGTTCCGTTAATCTTCCCACTCCAACAGTGTTTGATTGTCCCATCGCTTCATAATCTGCGCGTTGAAATTTTATGGATCCTATGTGTGCGTTGTAAACACGAATGGTGTCAGACTTTATTTTCAGATCAACACAGGTAAAACTGTTTCCTTTTCCATGTTTAAATTTTACAGTTTCCGCACTAATTATTGGAAATTTAGAGAATGTTGCCAATCCAAAATATTGATCATTATTAGGATTGGTTTTGACGTAATAATTTTCTAAACCAGTAGATTGCTGTATATCAGTTATATTGTCTACTCCATGAACTGGAGATTGATAAAATTCCTGAAAGCAAATTACGGATGCGCCTTCTTTACTAATCATTTCGAATATTTGTGATCGTGTCTTTTTGTTGTCGCTCCAATTGTATAGATCAAAAAGTCGAACATTGTAGCTCATTACTTTAAAACCTGGGTAAGCGGCGCTAGAATTTAAAGTGATTTGAAACAAATTGGTAAAGAAATTTACACCAATTAACAATGATATTAATGATATTAAAAAGGTTTTGTTTCTTCTCAGAAGCCAGAAACAAACAAACAAAACATTTAGCCCCAGTAGAATTGGATATGCTAATCCGAAAAATGCAATGGGGCTAAACTTAATTGGCGATACTGAAGGAGCAAGGTAGCTAAGTCCCAACATGCCTGCTAATAGCCAGTTTAACCATCTTAGTATTCTGGTCATTAGTTGCCGAACTTCTTTTGGTTTAACATTTACTTTCCGGCGTTAAATAAAGTGTCCTTTTCTTTTTTGGTCAGACTTTCGTATCCCGATCGAGAAATTTTATCCAAAATTCTATCAATTTCTTGTTGCTCAAAATTTTTGTTGGCATTATACTCGTGATCATCTCTAGGCGGCTTGTTGTCTGCTTTTTGCCTGTGCACCACCTTCATTTTCCTTTTACCTTGAACAAGATTGGTTAACCATTCTGCAAATCGTTCAAACCATGCTCCAGGATTTGGACGTCCGTTTTTTAGCTGATATCCAGTCCACAAACCATAGGCCGCACCACCAATATGCGACATATGTCCTCCAGAATTATTTCCTGCTTCAATAGCTAGCAGGTCAATAAGTAAGAATATGCCGAACAAGTATTTCATTGGCAATCTAATCAGTCCAAACAGAAAGACTTCATTGTCGGGATTCCTAAATGTGAGCAACGCAAACACTCCTGTTATACAAGCGGAAGCTCCTACAATGGGATGTCCGATTTGGTAATGAAATAATGGAAATAAATACGTTGTAATCGAAAATAGAGCTAATCCCGCTAATCCTGCAACAAAATAAGTGGTAACGAAAATATTACGTCTTATTCCTGTGCCAACAGCCATTTGCCATAGAAAATAGAGGATTAACATATTAAAAAATAAATGTCTTAAATCGGCATGAAGAAACTGGTAAGTAAAAGCTGTCCATGGTTTTAATAAGACTTCAAGCAGGTTTGAATTGGCTGCAAGAAATTCCCATTTAAATTGATTGACTAACCCATCGAACTGAAACAAATACGGAATCAGATTTAACGCAAGATAAACGGTTACGTTGATGAAAATAATTCTTATTCCAAAGCCTCCTTGTTGGATTTGATGTTTTAAATTCTCTGTAAACGACGACATGTTTAGAAAAAATTAGCTCGTTTGCTCTGCCAAATTTTAAGCAGGATAAAACCAGTTAGTGCACCACCAAGGTGAGCGTAGTGGGCAATATTATCCCAGCTGAAGTTATTAATTCCTAGATATAGTTCAATGATCATATAGATTGGAATCAAATATTTGGCCTTAATTGGAACCGGTAGAAACAACAGAAACAATTCTGTGTTGGGGAATAACATTGCAAAACCTAGCAGAATACCAAAAACGGCTCCCGAAGCACCAACCAATCCACCATTGTAATTTTGGTACAACGCCTGCCAAGTAGGAAGAGTACTGGGATCAGCATAAACTGATTTACTGGTTCTAATGGTGGTCAGAATTTCTTCGGCTGAAAGTACTGTTAATTCAGTTAATTGATTAACCAGTCCTATTATCTGATAGTGGGCTACGCCAACATGCAGTGCATATGCACCAAAAGCGGTTATTAGGTAATAGGTTAAAAATCGTTTTGGCCCCCAGATTCTTTCGAGAGGTTGTCCGAACATTACCAGAGCAAACATATTGAATAGAATGTGACTGAAACTAGGGAAGGGGGCGTGCATGAAAAAATGCGTCACAATTTGATAGGGTCTAAATAAGTCTGACTCGAAATAATGCGCGGCAAAAAGGTCATTCAGGTTAATACCAAACCTTTGTAAAGCTGCTGCAGCCAAGAACATTAGCACATTAATGATCAGCAAGTTCTTGACCACCGGAGGCATATTTCTAAACAACTGTTCAAACATGTTTTTCAAATTTTCGGTCCAAGTCGGTAAGGTACTCTGTTAAAAGAATTGGTTTGCCGTTGGGAGTAATATTTGGACTTTCACACGCAAACAGTCTGTCAAGCAGATCATTCATTTCCAGTGTTGTCAGCTTTTTTTCTGATTTTATCGCCATTTGATGTGCCATTGCCCGGGCCAAGTTATCTTTTTTATCCACCTTTAGCTCATCTTGCTGGTGTTTGAGCTGTTCCAAAATTTTTTCTATCATTCTCTTAGGATCTGCGCCGTTGGTTTCAGCAGGTACTCCTATTATGGCAATATCGTTATTTCCCAGGTCAGAAATATTAAAGCCACAATTTGTTAGTTCAGGCCAGAGCTCTTGAATAAGTGTATAGTCAGTTGGGCTAAGGTTTATCGTGACCGGAAATAATTCCTGTTGCGAAGCTCCAGTGTTACTGTTAATTTTTTCTACTAACTGTTCATATAAGATTCGTTCATGCGCTCGGTGTTGATCAACAATCAAGTATCCAGATCGAATTGGACTGATGATATATTTTTCGTGCAACTGAAAGCATTTAGTAATTTGTTTGACAACATTAGTGACTCCGGTCGCCTCACTTGATGGTTGCTCGTTGAACAAGTCACTAGTGGGTGCAGTGAATTTTTCAGAAGCTGTGGTTTTGTATAATGCCGACAATGTTTCGTTCTGCTCGTACGATGGCTTGGTCGGTTTATATGCAGCGGTAGAATTGCTTTTGGAAGAGGTTCGGTTGTGGCTAGATTCTACGTTGGTTTGAGAAGCATTAAATGGATTATAGGTAGGGTCTATTTTGATCTCTGGAGGTTGTGGAATTTTGCCTTTTTCTGGTTGAATATGATTAAAAACCGGATCGCTGTCGAAGTCGATAGAAGGCGTAATATTATGTTTTCCAAGAGCCTGTTTAACAGCCGATCGGATGATCGAATAAATGGATCGATCGTCTTCAAATTTAATCTCCGTTTTGGTGGGATGGATATTTATATCAATAGATTCTGTGGGTACAGTAAGGTATAAAAAATAAGCTGGATGTTGGCCTTTACCAATTAGGCTTTCAAAAGCAGTAATTACCGCATGATTTAAGTAGCTGTTTTTTATGAATCTATTGTTGACAAAGAAAAACTGATCGCCTCGTGTTTTTTTTGCAAACTCAGGTTTACCAACAAACCCCTTTATTTCTACTATCGTTGTCGATTCATCTACCGGAACCAACTTCTGATTTAGGTGTTTACCAAAAATATTTACGATACGTTGTCTCAATCCTGATGATGGCAATTTAAATAGGACATTCCCATTGTGGGTCATATCCATTTCTACATCTGAATGGGTTAGTGCCACTCGCTGAAATTCATCAATTATATGCTTGGTTTCAACCGGGTTTGATTTTAGGAAATTACGCCTTGCTGGAACATTGAAAAAAAGGTTTTTAACCAGAAAGCTAGAGCCAGATGGAGTTGAACATGGCTCTTGTTCAATCACTTTAGAACCCTCAATTTTTATTTGAGTACCCAATTCTTCTTCGTGGAGTTTTGTGCGCAATTCTACCTGAGCAATTGCTGCGATAGAAGCAAGAGCTTCACCCCTGAATCCTTTTGTGCGGATATTAAACAGGTCATCGACTTTTTTGATTTTAGAAGTTGCGTGTTTTTCGAAACACAGACGCGTATCCGTTCCGGACATGCCGCATCCATTATCCAAAACCTGAATAAGCGTCTTTCCTGCGTCTTTTATAATTAAGCTTATGCTGGTAGCACCAGCGTCTATTGCGTTTTCGACCAGCTCTTTAACAACACTTGCAGGTCTTTGAATTACCTCTCCTGCCGCAATTTGATTTGCCACAGAATCAGGTAGCAATTGAATGATATCTGACATTAATTATTTACCTCAACTTATTTTACTAGAATTTCGGCCATGCCATCCACTCTAATAAATATCCAATAACAAGCTACGCACAAGGCTATTAAAATCCCCAACAATCGTAAGTTTGCCATCATCGTTTGTCTGGAAGCGCTATTCCACGATTGTTTGGTTTGACTCTCAAAACTTATTCGTCTTGCTATTCCTTCGCGGTTGTAATCTTGGCGATCTTTTAGTTTTTCCTCGGCTGCTTTTATTCTTTCTTTCAACTGTTCTTTATCCGCATCATAGTAGCGCGTATAAAGATTAAATCGCTTATGACTTTTAGTTTTAAAAAATCCTGATTTCAACGTAAGCATAGCAACAAATTTAACCCAATTTTTGAGTTGAATGTAGCCGGTAAATCATTATAGCAATCGTTTTGTTACTACTTAACCCAAAAGGTCGAGTTTTATTGAATCACACCCGATCCAATTAGTTCATCTTCCCAATACCAGGCTGCAAATTGTCCCGGAGTTATACCTCTTTGTGGGACTTCAAAACTGATGTACAGCCCTTCTAAGGCGCATTCTACGGTAGCTTTTTGAAGTTTTTGTCGATATCTAATTCTAACCAAATAGCTCTTTTTTTCTCCAACTTGCAACTGTAAGTCATTTCGAACCCAGTGTATTTCATCATTGGAAATAAACAAAGCACTTCGATAGAGCCCTGGATGATTTTCTCCTTGACCGGTATAAACTACATTATTCTTTACGTCAGTGCCGATTACAAAAAGGGGTTCAACAGTTCCGCCAATTCCTAGGCCCTTTCGCTGGCCAATTGTATAATAATGTGCGCCATTGTGGCTGCCAATCGACTTACCGTCGGATTCAGAATAATGGAAGCCAGTGCTTTTCGCAATTAGGCTATCTCCAATTTTATTCGAATACATTTCGTGCGTAGCTTCTATTTCAATTACTCTTCCAGACTTAGGTTGCAGCTGTTGTTGAAGAAAGTCTGGAAGTTTAACTTTTCCGATGAAACATAAGCCTTGAGAGTCTTTTTTGTCTGCTGTAGTTAGTTCTATGGTTTTGGCAATTTCCCGAACCTCAGGTTTAGTAAGTTCTCCTATTGGAAATAAGGCTTTACTCAGCTGTTTCTGATTAAGTTGACAAAGAAAATAGCTTTGATCTTTATTAACATCTTTGCCCGAAAGCAGTCGATGGAATTCGGAACCGTTAACTGATGTGGTTTCCTTCCGGCAATAGTGACCAGTAGCAACAAAATCGGCACCTAATTCAAGTGCAGTTTTAAGAAAGAGATCGAACTTTATTTCCCTGTTACACAAAACATCCGGGTTAGGTGTCCTTCCATTTTCATATTCAGAAAACATGTAATCTACAATTCTTTCTTTGTAGCTTTCACTGTAGTCAATTGTTTGAAAGGGGATGTTAAGTTTTTCGGCAACCAGCAGGGCGTCGTTGCTATCTTCAATCCAAGGGCAATCGTTACTTATGGTAACTGATGAATCGTGCCAATTTTTCATAAATACGCCAATAACTTCGTACCCTTGTTCAATTAGTAAATGTGCAGCGACGCTAGAATCTACACCACCTGAAAGACCAACAACAACTCTTTTGCCCATTGCGCAAAGATAAAGTTGAGGATTTCAAAATGCAAAGACTATGAAAGATTACGCTGGTTCAGCAAGTCGATTTTGGTTCGTCTTGTTTTTGAACTAAAATTGACTTGGACTTCCTACAAAAAAGTGGACAAATTAGTTAAGCGACCTTTTTGATATTATGAGACCTTTGAATAATTCAGATTGAGGTTTTGGATTATGTGCTAAGGTCTCAAATAAGTTGTGTTAAGTTTTCAGAGATAGGGTGGCAAGAAATAAAAAAGTCCAAGTCGTTTGCGACTTGGACCAAAATCTAGTATCATGATTTGAACAGCTTAATGCCGCACAACCATTTTTTTTGTTTGAATAATTTCTCCGTTTAAGAGTAAAGAGCTGAAATAAATTCCTGATTGTAAATTTCTTGTTTCAATAGTGGATTTGTGTTCAGCATAGTGTATTGAATTAGTTTTGATAATTCTACCGAAAATGTCATGAATCTGAATTGCCAAAATATCGTTTTTTCGAACCTCTGCTTTGTTCCAAACGATATTCACGACCTCGTTTGCGGGATTTGGGAACAACTGAAACGATAGGCTTTTATCATATTCCCGCCCAGTGGTAGAAACATCTTCAGCGATACATTTTATGAACATGTGGGTTGAATCTTGTTTTGTTTTTTCATCGTAGAATACGAATTTGTAAATGGAGGTTCCAGCGTTACCATTTGGCAAATAATGAGCAGATAATTCTGCGAATTTTTTATTAAAGCCTATAGTAGTGGTGTCCGTTGCTTGTGCAAGTTTAGTCTTAAATTGGCTTTGTCCATTATCAAGTTCGCTCTGGCTTGGATGCTGAAAGACTTTGCCACCATCCATTTGGCCAGCACACCCCATTCCATAACAGTAGTAGTTGGCAGTACCGGAAACTGATTTTAACTCATACCTAACAATCTGAACCATAGCTTCAGTGTTTTCATTGTTTCTGATGTAAGCTAGGGATTTTAGATCATTGGTGCTAGAAAGGCCATTTACGACAAGTGTGTCACCGGTAATATTCTGTCCCTCATGAGATCCGGAATGGATGGTGAATCTTTGCGCATTCAAGCCGAATGTACACATTGCACCAAAAAGTAATAGAGTAGGTTTCATATCTTATAAACTAAAATTAGTAAATCTATTTTTACTAAATATAGCATTTTATCTAGTTATCTAGCTTCCAAATGGCAAGGCTTTTCGTAATTCTACCCCAACAAATCGTGAATTCTAACTGCCGCATTTTCGTTTGCTTGCAGCTCGATGTCAGTCTAAACGACATTGGTGTAGTCTCCTGCTGGATTAGGAAATACACGCAGATCTAATTGATTTGCACTAACATCATTTGTGCCAGTGCCAGCCGAAGTAACAAATTTCACAATTGAATACACGGTATCTTGCTTAGATTTTTTGTCGTAAAACAAGTATTTGAACACGGATACACCAACCTGCTCTTTTGGACTGTAATGCGCACTAAGTTCCACTGTCTTCTTTTTAAAATCTTCTTCTGTGCCATTTGCAGCAATTAGTGTTTGAGAATAAATCCCAGATTCATCACCGGTTAGTTGTTCTTCGGTAGGAAATTGAGCTCCTCCATCAATAGGCTGAAAGCATAGACCGTAACAATAATAGTTGCTGGTACCAGTTCCTGACGACATGCCTCGACTTCAGCTTCGGTATTTTCGTTATTCCTCACGTAAACTTTGGCTACGCATATCAACCTCATTCGGAAGACCAATAACAATAATCGTATCATTACTTATGTCTGGTCCTAATGGAGATCTAAATTTAACCGTAAAGCGCTGATATGTAATTGTAATAAGCCCAATGATTACAACTAAGAGTAGTGTTGATTTTATAAGAAGTATATTTGCATTATGTTATTTATGTTTCGTAAAAAGAAAAAAACCAACATAATGTGATGATATATTTATACGAAATGTAGGGATTTGTCTCAGAAAAACTAGGTGGAGCAGTAAGTTTGTTAATATCAATGTAATCAATATTTTACAATCTCAGTTTACAATAGTTAAAGAATTTGTGCATTTCCGTATCTATATTTGTGCCTCGGAAAGAGAACGAACAACATGGAGATAACTAAGCCATATACCCCCAAAAACAAGGTTAGGATCGTAACTGCGGCATCGCTTTTTGATGGTCATGATGCTGCTATAAATATAATGCGCAGAATAATTCAATCTACGGGCTGTGAGGTCATTCATCTTGGGCACGACCGTAGTGCTGAAGAGGTAGTGAACTGTGCAATTCAGGAGGATGTGCAGGCGATAGCGATGACTTCGTATCAAGGTGGACATACCGAATATTTAAAATACATGTATGATTTGCTAGAAAGTAAGGGAGCGGGCCAAATAAAGATATTTGCAGGAGGTGGAGGAACTATTCTTCCCGAAGAAATTAAAGAACTCCATGCGTATGGAATTGAGCGAATTTATCATCCGGATGATGGCAGGGAGTTAGGGCTCCAAGGAATGATCAACGACTTAGTCGAAAGATGTGACTTTCCGGTAGGGCAATCTGTAAATGGAGCAATGGATCATTTATCAAGTAAAGAAGCTTCTTCGATAGCTAGATTGATATCCTCTGTTGAAAACTTTCCGGATGAAGCTGGTTCGTTTTTGGGGGAAATTAATCAATTGAATGAATTAACGAATACGGCTCCGGTTTTAGGAATTACGGGGACAGGGGGAGCAGGTAAGTCTTCTTTAGTCGACGAATTGGTGAGACGGTTTTTAAATGATTTTAAAGACGCTACATTAGCTATTGTTTCGGTTGATCCATCAAAAAGAAAGACTGGAGGAGCATTGCTTGGAGATAGAATCCGCATGAATGCCATTAATAACAATCGGGTTTATATGCGATCCTTGGCCACACGTCAGAGCAATTTGGCATTGTCGAAACATGTTGCTGACGCCCTAAAGATTTTGAAAGCGGCTCAATTTGATTTAATAATATTAGAAACTTCTGGAATTGGACAGTCGGATACGGAAATTATGGACCATTCCGATGTTTCGTTGTACGTAATGACTCCCGAATTTGGAGCCGCTACACAATTGGAGAAAATCGATATGTTGGATTTTGCCGATGTGGTGGCGATCAACAAATTTGATAAACGTGGTGCCTTGGATGCATTGAGGGATGTAAAGAAGCAGTATGTTCGGAACAATAATCTTTGGGATCATCCTGATGAATCTTTGCCTGTGTTCGGAACGATAGCCTCTCAATTTAATGATCCGGGCATGAATGTTCTTTATCGGACGATAATGGATAAACTTGTCACTAAGACCGATTTACAACTTAAATCGACTTTTACGATAAGCGATGAAATGTCGGAAAAACAATTTGTAATTCCCCCTGCACGTACGCGTTACCTGTCGGAAATTGCAGAAAACAATCGAGCGTATGATTCTTGGGTTGAAAAGCAAGTGGATGTAGCGGATAAATTATACGCTTTAGAAAAGACTATAGAATTATTGGATAATGAAGGAACAAAATCTGAGGTTCAAAAGCAACTGGACAACTTGAAATTGGATTTAGATCCTCGTAACTGGGAGATTATTAGCAAGTGGAGTGAGAAAGTTCGTGCTTACAAAGAGCCCGTTTATAAGTTCAAAGTAAGAAATAAAGAACTGTCGATAAAGACGCACAGCGAATCCCTTTCACACCTAATGATTCCAAAAGTTGCGTTGCCTAAGTACAAAGCCTGGGGTGAAATATTAAGATGGTCGTTACAAGAAAATGTGTCAGGTGAATTTCCTTATACTTCTGGGCTATTTCCATTTAAGCGAGAAGGGGAAGATCCGACTCGTATGTTTGCAGGTGAGGGTGGACCGGAAAGAACGAATAGAAGATTTCACTATGTAAGTTTAGGAATGCCAGCCAAACGGCTTTCTACGGCGTTTGATTCGGTGACTTTGTATGGAAGTGATCCGGCGATTAGGCCAGATATCTATGGGAAAATTGGAAATTCTGGAGTTTCGATTTGTTGTCTTGATGATGCTAAGAAATTGTATTCAGGATTTGATTTGTCCAATCCAACCACTTCCGTAAGTATGACCATCAATGGGCCTGCGCCTATATTGTTGGGTTACTTTATGAATGCTGCGATTGATCAAAATTGCGAAAAGTACATCCACGAAAATGGGTTAGTGGATGAAGTGAAAAGAAAAATTGAAGCTATTTACCAAACCAAGGGTGTAGACCGTCCGTCGTATCAAGGCGAGCTACCAGAAGGTAATGACGGACTTGGTTTGTTGTTGCTCGGAGTTACTGGAGATCAGGTATTACCATTGGATATTTATTCCAAGATTAAGGAGGAAACTTTGACCAAGGTTCGAGGTACCGTCCAGGCTGATATTTTGAAGGAAGACCAAGCCCAAAATACGTGCATATTTTCTACAGAATTTGCATTGCGATTAATGGGGGATGTTCAAGAATACTTTATTGATAATGCGGTTAGAAATTTTTATTCAGTATCCATTTCAGGGTATCACATAGCAGAGGCTGGAGCTAATCCAATTACGCAATTAGCTTTAACTCTTGCCAATGGTTTTACGTACGTAGAATACTATTTGAGCAGAGGGATGGATATTGATAAATTTGGACCAAATTTATCGTTCTTCTTTTCCAACGGAATTGATCCGGAATATGCAGTAATTGGACGTGTAGCCAGAAGAATTTGGTCAAAGGCACTTAAGAATAAATATGGTGCCAGTGCTAGAACCCAGATGCTTAAATACCATATTCAAACATCTGGGAGGTCACTTCATGCTCAAGAAATTGATTTTAATGATATTAGAACTACTCTTCAAGCTTTGTATGCGATCTACGATAATTGTAATTCTCTTCACACCAACGCTTATGATGAGGCGATAACAACTCCTACAGAAGAATCAGTCCGGCGAGCTATAGCGATTCAATTGATAATCAATCGGGAGTTAGGTCTTGCAAAAAATGAGAATCCATTACAAGGCTCTTTTATCATAGAAGAATTGACCGATTTGGTGGAAGAAGCTGTATTGCAGGAATTCGATCGAATCACTGAAAGAGGCGGTGTTCTTGGTGCTATGGAAACAATGTACCAGAGGAGTAAGATACAAGAAGAGTCATTACATTACGAGACCTTAAAGCACAACGGCGAATATCCAATAATTGGTGTAAATACATTTTTGAGTTCTAAAGGCTCGCCAACGGTTGTTCCTGCAGAGGTAATTAGAGCGGAGAAAGAGGAAAAAAACTATCAAATAGAAATGTTGAAAGCACTGCATATTGGAAATCAATCTGAAGCCAAAGAGCGATTAGCCTTGGTTCAGGATGCGGCAATTAATAACAGAAATATGTTTGAGAAGCTGATGGAAACTACTAAGGTGTGTTCGTTGGGTCAAATAACGAGTGCTTTGTTTGAAGTAGGTGGGCAGTATCGAAGAAATATGTAAAACAATTTTAAGCATGGATCTTCATTTATTTTATAAAGTTAAGTTTATTAATGTTAAAAACGAGGAGGTCTGGAGGAGACTCATAACTCGTCTGATTTGTTAACAATTTAAGCAGCTGGTTTGTATCGCTGAATTGGCGGGTCATAGTCGAGCTCAGAATGTTCTCTTTTGGCATTGTAAAAGTCGATAAATTGTGTGCAAACTTGATTTGGCTGCTTGATTTTTAACCCTCTCAACAGGTATGGATATTTGTACTTTGCTGGATCACTTATTGTCGTACGCGGCTTACAGTACAGCGTTTTTAATCGCATAACCCGCATCAAACTCCTTGTTTTATGACGTCCAATACGGTGGCCTTGCTTTTTTAAACAATGTCCGACGGGTTCCACGGGTAGGATCCTCCAGGTAAAATTCATCGATTAAACGCATCAATTTTAAATCCGATGAAGACCCACTAGTGTAATAAAGCGTACTGCGATTAACGCCTAGCAACTTACACTGACGCAATAACCAGACACACTAATCTGGACACTACCTTGATATACTTCAAGGCGATTCATCTATTTTAGGTAAAGCTTTTAAGGGGTATCTGGAATTCTATTGGCCACCATTTGTTGATCAAACTTGCATTTATGCATGTTGAAGCGCCGATTGAACTGCATGGTACCTTTCTTCCCATGCGTCCAAATCTTTGTTCAAGTGATCGTCAATATGAACAGGATCTTCCGCCCGAAAATCTCCACCCCATCTCAGGTTAGAATCTTGGCGAATATCGTTGATGAATCCAGCAACAGCCGGATCCCAATTTGGTTCGTTGGATTTCTTTAAATATTTCGAATTGGCCCAGTTGGTGTGAGTTGGTCCAAACCTAATATTCATATCGATGGCGTGTCCTGCCATATGGTTAGATTTTTTGGCGGGAGTAACAATTGCGCCAGCAACATTCGAGCTAGATCGCAATGAGCTTGTTACGTGAATTAAAACATTATTGACTTGAGCAATTTCATTGATTCGATCCAAGGCTGGTACGAATAAAACGTCTGCTTTAACTCGTTTACCTACAAAGTTGGAAGCTTCGTAATACACCAAATTTTCACTGTCATTTGCAAAACGCGATTCATGGACTTCAGTTGAATCTTCGGTGCTGGTTTCGTCTTTTGCGTTCTCGTACCAAGTCGGACCATAAAACGCAGCCAATTTTTCAAGAATTTTAATGGCTACTTCGGTTGGTAAGTTCTCCGGATCTCCATCCAAGCCTTCGTCGTTCATAAAAGCCTCGATGGCATCTACCGTGCTGTCACCATAAAATCCATCGTTCTGGTACTTATCCCAATTTAATTCTTGTCCGTAACCAAGTTCATTTAAAATGGTTTGAAGCCCTCCGATTTCTCCGCGATTATGACTTCCCTTGAAATAGATAGACTCAACCCAATCTGCAATTAAATCTTGTTCAAATTCCTGCAGTTCATCTAGCGCGTCGTATCGCTGAAGAATTAATTGACCGAGTTCTCGAGTTACAACCGTTCCGTCGGATTCAATGCCGTTAAGTTCTGCAAAGTCTTGAACAGCGTTTGCGCAAGAATTTCCATATTTTCCATCAGCACCAAAAGAAGCCCAGTTCAAAGCCTCGCCAAAGCCAAGTTGATGCATGATGATTTGAAAATCTCTGACGTCTTCATTTTCTGATCTGCTCATTTTCAGAACATCTTCGATTGTGCCTTTCTTTAATAAGTCCTCTAATACGTTGCAGCAACTCATGGTTTATTTTTTTCCTGATCTACTTCTGTTAATTGTGGTGGCAGTTGCCGAAAGAAATCCGAGCAAGGCTCCAAGAACTACGTTGAAAGATTGCGACGCTAATTCCTGTTGATCTCCCTTTGCATTTGCCGATTGTTTCATCATGTCAATCAAAGTTGGACGTACCGTTTCGTCCGCATTTTCAACTCTGCGTATCATTTCCTGATTGAATTGGTCAAAGGGATCAAAGTCTTCGCCAAAGAAGGTGATGCATCCTGTAACACAAAACAAAAATGAGTATACTAAAAGTAACGAAGTCCAGGCTATTTTCGTTGTTCGCTCAGATTTTTTTTCGTCTGGATCAAAGCTTGCCGGTTCCAGAACAATGGGGGGTATTTCTACAGGAGGAGGCACGTTAGATCGTCTTTGAATAGGTCTGTCAACAGATGTAGCTTGTCGGGCAGGGGAGGTTGGTTCTTTTGCTTCAACTACTTGCTTCCTTTGTGTTGGCGCCGGCTTTTTCCGTTCGTATTTAGTGGTTTTAGAAGCAGGTTTCTTTTCCGTTGTAGTTCCGTTCTTCTCAGGAAGTTTTCTTTCGTACATAATTTTCTTTTTTGATGCTAAGCTGCCGCGTTAATATTCTTCATCGTATTCATTGGGTTGTTTTCACCATTTAATAGGTTGTAATTACCCGTTATGTTATGCTTAATTTCCTCAGCCACATTTAATTTATCCGTCACCTTACTAAGGCCATTTATCGCTTGCGATAACCCGGGAACGCCATTGGTGCTCATACCAAGCCCTGATAATATTGGGTCTAAAGCTTTTGTAGCCAAACTGGTCAATTGACTTACCCCGGGAATGTTCCCGAGCCCTTCTAAAATTTGTTCAATTGTAAAGCCTACACTGAATAGTCCAACATCGATGCTAATGTATTTTCTTAGGGCCTTAGTTATTGCTTGCATAACTTTTCCGAGTTCGTCCAATTCATCAAGAATTTCCATAATGGACTTCCTACAAAAAATTGGACAATTTAGTTAAGCGACATATTTGATATTA
>JAHDGY010000005.1 GCA_020631555.1 Flavobacteriales bacterium
TTGAATTGTTCGGCAAGTTCGAACAACGTCTTGCGCTCTTTTAAAGCTTCCAAAAAAACTTTTGTTTTAAACGAACCACTGAATTTTCGTCGGGTTCTTTTCATTTGACAGAAATTTAAGAATTCATTTTTTCCTGTCCAGTTTTTTTAGACCACTACAGCTGGGGGTGGATTGATTATTTGCTTAATGAACCGCCGTATGCGGAACCGTACGTACGGTGGTGTGAGAGGACAGATAGGGAACTAATCCCTATTTTCCTATTCGATTGCCGAAGTTTCGTTTATTTCGAAAGCTATTGTAGACACTCTTCTCGTTTCTTTTCCATCAACAAATTCTCTCAAAATCATGGATTTAGCAGCTGGGGATTGAAATACTTCCTCCATATTACGAATTGCTCCAGCGGGAACATTGTTGGCAATCAACGCGGAAGTCAGCTCATCTCTCGTCCAGTTCGAAGCAGCACTTTGTAATTCCGTGAGTAGAGCTGATCGAGAATTTACTCGATCCTGATTGGATATGTATTCAGGGCGTGAGGCTAATTCTTTAACCTCAAGTACCTCACAAAGTTTCTCAAATTGCGCATTGGTTCCGATCGCAAGCACCACAGCTTTGTTGTTTCGGCAGATGAGTGTTTCTCCGTAGGGCGCAATATTCGGATGAAGTGAACCGATACGTTGCGGAATAACGTTGTTCATAAGCCAGTTGCTAGCTTGATTTGCCAGAGAGGCAATTGCCGATTTCTCTAGGCTTGCGGTAACTTTACAACCTTTGCCAGAATTTTGCCGTTGTATTATTGCCGTTAAAATTCCCTCTTTTAGCTGATGAGCAGCCAACAAATCAATGAGTGCTACGGGCATTTTGGTCGGCGGATAATCTGGATTTCCGTTCATAAACATGAAGCCGGCTTCGGCCTGTAACACTACGTCAAACGCTGTCCGTTCGGGCATACTACTAAATCCAGAAATTTCCCCATAAATCAGTGCAGGGTTCAGTTTTTGCATCGCCTCATAATCCACTCCAAACTTTTTTGCATCTCCGTGTTTAAAATTGACCAACAGGATATCTACGTCTTTTACCAGTTCCGTCATTTGTCTGTGTTGATCTTGATTCTGAAAATCTAGCAGCAGATGTTTCTTGCCGTAATTGACCGAAGAGAAGTATGCAGAAGTTAGACTTTTAGGGTCTTCATTTGGGTGCTTCCATTTTCTGGTTAAATCGCCCCCGGATCTAGCATTCTCTATTTTAATTACTTCTGCGCCCAATTCGGCGAAAAACATGCCCACTGCCGGCCCAGCTAAAACGCTAGCTAGTTCCACTACCTTTAAATTTGAGAAACACTCCATATCCTATCAAAATTTCGCGTGCCAAATTAATAACCAGCAGCACAATTTAGACGTATAGCAAGCCAAAACTCAGATTTAAACGAAATAGTTGAAAGTTCAAATTCTGGGTAAACCCAATTAATGTAGATCGCTCTGCTTATATTTATCCAATATCAATTAACTGAAAAACTAAACGCCGCTTAAAAACCAATGTCAGGACCTAAGAAATTTGGCGCATTTGCAGGAGTTTACACCCCATCGATTCTCACCATTCTTGGAGTAATCATGTACATGAGAATGGGATGGGTAGTTGGAAACTCAGGGCTGTTTTTTGTAATACTCATTGTTTTATTGGCCCATGTAATTTCTGTTACTACCGGATTGAGCGTCTCTTCGGTTGCCACGGACAAGAAAATTGAAGCGGGTGGGATATATTACATGTTGTCCCGAAGTTTAGGATTGCCAATAGGGGGAGCAATTGGGGTTACACTTTTTGTTGGAACAGCCCTTAGTATTTCTCTGTATTTGATCGGTTTCGCAGAAAGCTTTAATGACGTAGTTGGCGAAGCCATTGGATTGGGAAAATCGCTAAATGGATACAGAATCACAGGTACTATAACCTTAATTTTTATTTCAATTCTGGCCTTTATAAGTACTTCTATTGCGATCAAGTCTCAGTTTTTAATTTTGGCTGCAATTGTACTCTCATTGATCTCCATATTTTTAGGATCATCCACTGGGGTAGAATTTGATATTTCCGGGACAATACAGGAGCCAGTATCTCTTGAAAAAGTATTTGGAATATTTTTCCCGGCCGTTACGGGATTCACTGCGGGTGTGGCTATGTCTGGTGATTTAAAGAACCCGAAACGAGCTATTCCTTATGGAACCATTTTGGCTATTGCTACAGGGCTGGTCGTGTATTTGATTCTCGCAGTTTTTATTGATGCAACTATACCTTATGAAGCTTTATTGCAGGACAATGCAGTGTTGGTCAAGATTGCACGGTTTCCGGTTTTGGTAATTGCCGGAATTTGGGGCGCAACGGTGTCTTCTGCTCTTGGTGGAATTTTGGGAGCCCCCCGGATTTTACAGGCGATGTCGATGGATAAAATAACGCCGAAAATTTTTGGTAAAGGCGTAGGTTTATCCAACGAACCCAGAAATGCGTTGATTCTCACTTTTGTAATTGCAGAGGTAGGGATTTTAATTGGAGAATTAGATGTGATTGCGGAAGTGGTTGCAATGTTTTATTTAGCGGCCTATGGTTTTATCAACTTAGCTTGTTTTTTGGAGAGTTGGGCTAGTACCGATTTCCTGCCATCATTTAAAATCCCTAAGTGGATTTCAATCATCGGAGCAGTTGCAACATTCTTCATAATGTTCAAATTGAACGCGGCGGCAATGGTAGTGGCATTCTTAGTTATTGGGGGGATATTTGCCTTTCTGGCACGTCGCGAAATTGCCTTGGGGTCGGGAGATGTGTGGCAAAGTGTATGGTCTTCAATTGTAAAGTCAGGTTTGCGCCGAATGGACCAAAAGCAGATGCACAAAAGGAATTGGGAACCCAATATCCTATTGTTCAGTGGCGGAACTGAAGCACGGCCGCATCTTATAGAATTTGGAAAGGACTTGGCCGGAAATCTTGGAATGGTTTCCAATTTTGATTTGATTGAGACGCCGAATGCTAACGTTCTGTTCCCGAAGCATCAGCAGTCGGTAAAAGACGTTAAGCTGCAGGAAAGAGGGATATTTGCACGTCGTCAGGAATGTCAGAATATTTTTAAGGGAATTGAGGCAATTGCAAGTACGTACGGGTTCTCAGGAATAGAACCGAATACGGTGTTGATGGGGTGGGCAAGAAACACAAAAGACCCCATCTTCTTTGCTCAAATGACCAGCAAATTACATGCATTAGACTACAATGTATTGTACTTAGATTATGATGCGGAAAGAGGATTTGGTCGGTCTCAGCGTATTGATATTTGGTGGGATCATTTTGGAAATACAGCCGAGTTGACTCTATATCTTGCTCGTTTTATGCTAGCTTCAATCACATGGCGAAATGCAGCAGTGCGATTGTTTTTTGTGAACAATGAAAATGCCAAGAAAGGTGCAATTGAAAGTGCCGTTAGAAATCAATTACAAGACTATCGGATTCCAATAAGTTTCAAAGTTGTTAATAATGAGGTGGATCGTAAATCTAATTATGATCTAATGAAATTTGCCTCTGAGGATGCCGATCTTATAATTACCGGAATTCCAATTATTGAAAGTGGCCAAGAGGCGAGTTTTGTGCAACGAACTAACGAACTATTGGATCTAATTGGGACAACTGTATTGGTAAAGGCGTCTTCGCATTTCGAAGGAGCAAAAATCAAATTGACGGATAAGTTCCAGTCAGAGTGGACCGAGAATGTTGATCGAGAAGCAGAGGAGGTGCAATTGGAATTGCCCAAGTCCGTGGAACTGAATAAGGAGGTTTCTGATTTGAGTTCAAAGGTTCATGCTTTGCTTACAGATTTGATTGATGGTAACTTTAAGAATCTTGCTGGGTTTTACGAATCTATAGTTTCGGAGTTTGTCCAGAATAGCCATAAAGATGGTTCTAAAAAAGGTTTCGAGGTGTTGCGCCAAGTGTTGCTGGACAATGAGTCTGAACTAGAAACTCTTGGTGTTGAATTTAGAAGCGAACTAGATCGGTTTCGTTCTGCCTTAAAGGATCTTGTGGACGGTCTGCCTAAATCGGTCAGAAGATATTTAGATGTTGACGATATCGTGGTAAAAGATTCCGATACAGCTATTATCAGGAGGATAAAATGGCTACGGAAACGTAGGGCTAAAGTGGTTGGTTCGATAGGTTCAACCAGGGTTAGATTCAGAGATGTTGTAGCGCATAATATCAACAATAATTTGCTTGCAACTCTTCATAAAACGTTAAACGTACTTGCCACGGCTGGCAACCTTGTAAATCGTGCTTTTGATGAGGCAACCCTTACCTATGATAGAGAAGGTGAAGCTGTTGAGGATAGTGGGTTGCGTCAGATGATCCAGCTTCAGTTAAATCTTATTCGGCAGGCGAGTTCTAATCTCAATGCAACATTTATTGGTGCTGTTACCAATGATGTGAATAGGCTGGACATTAATGCCGCGATTCAGAAAAGACAAGAAGAATCTAGGACCAGAAAGTTGAAAGAGGTCAATGGACGGCTAAATGTTTTAGCCGATAGCTGGGGACATAATCAATTAATTCTGCTTCAGCGGGTTCAATTGTCTGTTTATTTGTTGGAATACCGAAATTCTATAAAAGAAGTTGTCAACGAATTAACGGAGGAGGTAGGCAACCAATTGTTTAATCGTCTTAGTGTTAATTTGTCTTCGCTGGAAATGATGTTAGAGCCAGAACACAATTCGGCAGGTCTGGAGGAGATGTTGGTACAATTTGAAGATTGGGATTCGCTCGCATCAGAATTGCCTGCGGTATTTGCTTCGGTTGAATCGAATGTTGAAGAACAGCTTTCAGCATTGCCAGAGGAATTAGATGTGATGATTTCAAGCGCATCTGATAATGCTTCTGCGGCACTTGCGACCAAAACAATTGAGTTAAGAAATGTTGTAGAGTTTCAGACGTTTAAGGCTTTAATTGAACCGGTAAGAAATGCGATTCAGCAGACGGCCACTACGCTGAAACGAATAGGTTTTGAATTTCAAAATTCAATTGGGCAATTGGAGTCCGGAGAGCAATCAAGAATTTCTGACCACTTAGAGGAAATTAAAAGCAAAATTGCTGCTACCCGAAGTAGTTTAGACGAAACCTTTAACCATTTGAAAGCTGCCAACGCCGGATTTTTATCCGACGTTGAATCAAGTGTTGGGTTGGATAATTTACAATACCATTCGGATAAATACGGAGAAGATGCGCACAGGATCGTAAGGGCCAATTTATTGCGTAGGACCGTTAACAGATTGGCGAATTCGTATAGGGTTTGGGCTTACGAAATAGGGCAAAAAATAAGGGCTACTCAAGAGCAATTGGTTTTATCAGAATTTGAAGCCAACCAGAAAAGCAAATTGGGGCCGCATGAAGTTGTACGGTCTTATCTGCACAATGCCACACCACATTCAACTGCAGAGAGGCAACTTCCTGACTACTACAAACAATTGTTTATTGGCAAGTATCATGCTCCTTCACAACCGGCGCCTGAGCGGGCAGCAGAATTGGAGCAGGCTCAAGCGGCGTTGGAGCGTATAAAATCAGGGTCGGGAGGCGCGTTGCTTATCACAGGAGACTCGCTTAGTGGAAAAACTTATTTGACCGAGAATATATTAAACCGTCAAAGAGAGCGAATACTAAAAATTGCGGCTCCGATTGGTGGCAGCTGTTCTTCACGAGTATTCAATAAAATTTTGGCCGCACAACTTGGAGGTTCTGTTCAAGAGCAATTGTCTCAGTCAAACGAGCGTTTAATTTTGTTTTTTACGGATTTGGAACTTTGGTGGGAAAGAAGCATAGAAGGTCAAAGCGTAATTATGGAATTACGGTCGCTGGTGGAGTCTTTTGGAAAGAAACACATTTTCATTTTAGAATCCGGATTGCCATTTTATAACTTCCAAAGAATCTTCCACAATTTTGATTCAATGCTCGTTGGTACAATATCATGTTTGCCGTTAAGTCAGTCTTATTTCGAGTCCATAATTCTGGAAAGACATAAAATTGGTGGAGTCCCATTTATTTATAAGAATAAGGAGGAAGATGAATTGTCTGGCCGCAAGCAAAACGCATTGTTAAGACAACATTATTGGCGTGCCAAGGGCAACATCGGTGTTGGATTGGCGGGCTGGTTAGGTGGGGTTACTAGTTTTGATAACCGATATATTGAAATCCGTGGTCCGCAGCAAGACGAATTCCCAGCCAATGTTCCAGAAGAATGGTTGGTTATATTGGCTCAGATAATGTTGCATCGACAGGTGACATGGACCAAATTATTTAGATTATTTGGTTTGGAAGAAAATAGAGGGCTCAGAGACACGATGAACGCACTTTTTAGAGTTGGCCTAGTTGTAGAAATTTCTGATAATGTTTTTAAGATTAACTCATTTGTTGTGGGAGGATTAGAAGATCTGTTGCGGGCTAAGAAAATGATTTAAATGCAATTAACAGAAGTAAATATCAACAGCCTCTTAGGTTTAGTATTTTGGATCATTGGCATTGCCCTGGCGGTCAAATTATTTTGGTTTGTGGCAGATAAAGTCTGGAAGATTCTGTTTCAAGAAGCTAAAATGAGAGAATTATGGAGGCACTATAGTTATTTGGCGGAGGGAATGAGTTGGTGTTTGTTTGTTGGTTTAATCATTTTTAGAACTGTTTCTTCCTTATCGTTTATTGGAGTTATTATTGTGCTGGTAGTTATTGCGGCAAGTTGGAATTTCGTCACTAATTATGTTTGCGGATTGGTGGTTTTGAGTCAGGCTAATTACGTGTTGGGAAGTCGCTTAACAGTAGGTACGGTTTGTGGCGAAATCAAAAGTTGCCTTCGCACAACGATGCTACTTGAAGCAGAAGACGGAACGCAAACTTATGTGCCATACGTACAATTACTCAGAAAGTCCGTAAGTAAATCTGTACTGCTAGATTCTATTGAAGCGGCCACTTTTGAGGTCAGATTAAATTCTCACAAAGCTGGTGCAGCTTCAATTAGAGATCAGGTGATGCGACACGTTACTTCCTTGCCATGGTCGCTCGTTCATCGAATACCAGTTGTAGAAATTAAGGAGAGCAATGACAAGGGGATAGTTTTGTTAGTAAAGTCCTTTTCCTTGTCAAAACATACCGCTAATCTAATTAAAGAGTCCGTTTATTGTTTTGTAGATTCTAATTTTTGCCAATAATTATTTCGAAAATAATGCGGTCGTCAGATGTTTTTGATCGTTGACAGAAAATAATGAAGCCTTCGTTTTATTTCTGAACACTTGTGTGCTCAAATATGGTAAACTTGAGTAGTGTTTTTTTTACTGCAAAAGGAATTACAATCACGTCGTTAATAATAGTTGATTTCTTTTGATAAAAGAGGTAGGGGCAGTTTACTTGATGCCCCTACCGCTTTTTGTAATTTTAGCAGCATTACCATTTCGAATCATTCCAAATTCTAAAGATGTAATTCCGAACTCAGTTTACTTGGTTCCAAACTCCAATGCAAAGGCCTTAACCGTGAGTGAGCGTTTAAATTAATTTATTCGGATATCAAGTAGCCTGCGATACCTAAGCCTAGCGCAAATAAAGCGATGATTAGAGCTGCAATGCGTAATGGTTTATTTGAAATAAAGGGTTGACGAAATTTAGCATATACAAGGCGATTCACTTCGAGAGCAACCTGCATTTGGTCTCTTTTAATACCGAACAAATGAAGTGTTCCTTTTTCGTTAGCATCTACGTCTCTTTCAAAACTAACATTTCTTTCACGGATTAACGTTTCGAAATAATCAGCATGCTCTGCTTCTCGAAAGAAGAAGACTTTATGTCCCTTGCTTGTTGGGTGGGTCCGATAGTTCGTAATTTTTAAGAATCCTTCTTCGTCTTCCATCAACTCCTAATTATTTCGCCATTCGGTTACATATTCAATCGGCTTACGCTGACCTTTTGGCCATTCGATAGCAGGATAGCCAACATAAAATAGCCCCAAGCATCGATCATTAGATCCAAGTTCTAAGTACGTTTTGACGGCTTCAGAATTTAAAAATTTAGGAGTGCTCCAAAATCCTGCTAGTCCATATCCGGTGCAGGTAAGGTGGATGTTTTGAACTGCACAAGCGACTGCAGCTATTTCATCAATTTCCGAAATTTTCTGAGTATCTTGACGCTGCATGCAAATCGCAATAACTGCCGATGCAGCTTTGGGCCGATTTCTTAGTTTTTGTTCCTTCATTGGCTTGAAATCTTCTGAAGCCGTCTCACTTGCGTATGTTGTGGCCAGAAAATCACCAAGTTTGTCTAAAGCAGACTCCATAAAAACCTTGAATCTCCAAGGCTGTGTATTTCCGTGCGTTGGGGCCCAAATGGCATTATTTAGCAAAAGTTCAATTTGTTCTTTTTGCACTTGTCTCTCCGAAAATTGTTCCGGATAAATAGTCCTTCGATTAGTTATAACTTCGGTTATTTCACTGAGGTTGTACTTCATAATCTGTCAGTTGCTCGCAAATGTACGGTATCAGCTAAATTTTGAGTGTAAAGAAGCCCAATATTTTTCTGATTTTCGCCTTCGTGTTGGGTAATCGAACGACAAGTTTGGTGAACTGACTTTTTGGTTATTTTTAATAAACAAAGTTTAGAACAATGGCTGTATTGAGTGTCATATTAATTGTTTTGGGGGTGCTTGTGGTATTAGTATTAATAATTGGATTTACTTCTCCTCGGATTGCAAGGATGAATCGGACTGTAACGATCAATGCTTCGAAGGAAAACATATTCGGCCAGATGAACAATCTCAAAAATTTTGTTGATAACTGGTCACCATGGACTGAAAAGGATTTGAGTGCAAAGCACGAGTATAATTCTACATCAGAAGGAGTAGGGGCTGCCTATACTTGGAAAGGGGAGCCGAAGAAAGTTGGAGAGGGATCGATGGAAATTATTGAGTGCGAAGAGAATTCTAGAGTGAAAACGTTACTAAAGTTTAAAGGGCGTGGGGATGCTTATGCTACTTGGTATTTATCCGGTTCGGATGGAAATGTAGAAGTTAAGTGGGATTTTGAAGCCGACAACGGAAACAATCCGATCGGTAGAATTTTTGGCCGCATGATGGACAAATTCCTTGGACCGGATTATGAAAATGGTCTTAATAAGCTGAAGCAAGTCTGCGAATCAAGCAATTAATCCAGTCTAAATAGATAAGTTCCTACTAAAGTTGATGTCGAAAGTTACACTAGTGTCGGTGTTCATTACACCTTCTATTTTATGAATACGATCAAAAACTACGGTTCTTAAAAAAGTAACACCATCGTCAACAAAGATTCATGACCTATTAGTAGGAAGAGGTGAACAAGTAATTAATGATCATATTGCACTACGGACGATTAATCATCCTAAGGTTAATATTGACGTCCTTTATAAAATGTTCTTGGAAGCAGGTTGTGTGAAAAAGCAAACCTATGTTTTTGAAGAAAAACAATTGGATGCGGCGCACTTTGAATTGGAAGATAATCCGCATGCGCCCAAAGCGTTTATTAGCGAGTTGCGATTAGAATCATTCTCGTCATTTGTTCAGGAAATTATCAACGAAGCAATCGATCAAATTCCGGTCGGATTGGTCAATTTTGGGTCGGTTATTTTTTCGGGAAGAACTTGGGGAACAATTAGCCACGACGTCTACGAAAAGCTCAGAAGCGAATCGGAATATGCCGCTTGGTTTTACGTATTATGGATACGGAGCAAATCATTTCACCATTAATGTTAATGAGCTGAAGTCAATTGAGAATCTTGCGGAGTTCAATGAGCTTTTAAAGGAACAGGGGTTTGTAATGAATTCATCTGGTGGAGAAATCAAAGGAAGTAAGGGAGTGATGTTACAGCAATCGAGTATTCTTGCGGATAAAATGAACGTATTCTTTAAGGAAGGACATCGGGAAGCACCTTCTTGTTATTACGAATTTGCAGAAAGATTTCCTATGGATAACGGTGAGCTTTACAGTGGGTTTGTGGCAAAGTTGGCAGATAAAATTTGTGAAAGTACCGACAATAAAGTAGCCTAATTTATTTCAATTGCTTTTACCTTTATACGTATGACTTACGGGAAAATTACGTCCGAAATTGTAGATCAATTGGTTGGAATCTGCGGGGCTGAGTTTGTTTCTACTGAGCGGGAATTGCTTGTTGAGTACGGGCACGATGAGACAGAAGATTTAAGTTTTCCACCAGAAGTGCTGGTGAAGCCTAACACACCTGATCAGATCAGTCAAATATTTCACTTGGCGAATGATCATAAAATTCCGGTTACGCCTATTGGTGCGCGAACCGGTTTAAGCGGAGGTTCTCTTTCCATTCACGGTGGCATTGGTTTGGCAATGGAGCGGTTTGACAAAATAATTTCAATAGACGAGAAGAACTTGCAAGTTGTTGTTGAACCGGGTGTAATTACTCAGGTGATGCAAGAGGCAGTAGCAGAGAAAGGATTGTATTATGCTCCTGATCCATCCAGTAAGGGTAGTTGTTTTATTGGTGGTAATTTGGCAGAAAATTCAGGAGGTCCGAGAGCGGTGAAATACGGCGTTACCAAGGATTTCGTGCTGAATTTGGAAGTGGTGCTTCCTAGCGGTGAGATTATTTGGACAGGTGCGAACACATTAAAAAACTCCACAGGTTACAACATTACGCAGCTAATGGTTGGTAGTGAAGGAACTCTCGGAGTCATTACTAAGGCAGTGTTAAAGCTGATTCCTTTACCAAAGCAAAACATAACCTTGTTAGTACCTTTTTCTAGTGCCGAGGAAGCGTGTAAGGCTGTGTCAGCTATATTTCGAGCCGGAGTTATTCCGTCTGCTCTAGAGTTTCTGGAAAGAGATGCGATTGATTGGACATTGAAGTTTGTGGGCTCAATAGATGGGGCACAAATACCGCTTAATGATGACGTTGCTGCACATTTACTTATTGAAGTAGATGGCAATGATCAAGAGCAGTTATTTGGCGAATGTGAAGTAATTAATGAAGTGCTGACAGAGTATGGTGCTGGGGAAATTATGTTTGCCGAATCTGAAGCGCAAAAGGAGGCTCTATGGTATATCAGAAGAAGGGTTGGTGAAGCGGTAAAGTCCAACTCAGTATACAAGGAAGAGGACACCGTTGTTCCTCGATATGAATTACCCAAGCTTTTAGCCGGTGTGAAACAAATCGGAGACAAGTATGGTTTCAAATCCGTTTGCTATGGGCATGCCGGAGATGGAAACTTGCACATCAACATAATCAAAGGAGATTTGACCGAGGAGGTGTGGGAAACGGAACTTCCTAAAGGCATTCGGGAAATATTCGAATTGACCGTTAGTTTGGGAGGAACAATTTCTGGCGAGCATGGTATCGGGTATGTTCAGAAAAACTACATGGATATTGCATTTCAGCCTGCAAGTTTGTTATTGATGAAGGGTATCAAAGGTTTGTTTGATCCCAATGGAATCTTGAACCCAAGTAAAGTATTGGTCTAGCGGAATTATTGCATTTTTTGGTTCATCAGCTTGGCGATGTTTGGTTGACCAGCATCTATCCAGGCTGAGTACCACATATTGGCCGTTACTTCAATTGCTCCACGCATTCGACGTTCGTGCATTCCACCTAGTTCTAGCTCGTATGCCTTTACAAATTCTTCTGTGTACTTGTTAGCTCTCTTTTGCCCTGATTTTTCAGGATTTCCAATTTTGTCGGAAGGGAATATGGAGTTAAGTTTTTTTTCACTTAAAAGCACCGAATCAACTGCTCGATAGCTTTGTTGTACAATTGTCCAAGCTGATTGAAGAGGGCTCTCCAAATATTTTGTTTGAATTTCATAAAGCCGATAATTCTTCCAGCTTAGATCGGGCACTTCCGTTTCCCATAAACGGTGAATGCCGCGTTGTTTGGTGAGTTGGCCATTATAATTTGTGGTTGTATGCAGTGGAACATGCGCATCACTTACATAATGACTTAGTTCCGAAGATAATCGGATAATCTTTCTTACATTATGTTGTTTAAATGCTTCTACGAGTTGGTTGAATGTTAATGCAATTTGCCACGGATTTGTACCATATTTATTCAACGTATCTTCAGAGAATTTAGCGGTTGCGGCAGACCATGTGTATGGTAGCACAGATTGAATGGAATCAGGATTAGCGCAATAATGGTCAATATTAATGAAATGCCTAGGTCCTTCACTATCGGAACGGTATCTCCGAATATCGGGAGCAACAGATTGTTCTACCAAAAGTTCGAGATGTTTCTTGTACAGTGGAAATATTTCTTTTGGAAGAGCGAAGATGGCCATCCGACAAATAGTTTTGTGGGATGAAAAGCCCCATTCTGGCCGAGGGCAACAGCGAACCGACAGTGATGGATACATCATGCAAAGCACAAGGGCACATTTAATCGTCCTATTTATCCAAATCACCCAAATCACCCAAAGCTGATGCATAGCTACAAAGGTAAAGAGATCGCTGGTCGATCCAACCTTGCGGTTAGCCAGAATTTATTGCTTTAGATTTACCAGATACTTTCCGTCTAGTACTGGAATAACATTAGTAGTATTTGGAGTCAAGCAATACTTAACGTCTTCATTGAGGTTGAGATCTCTCAATCTTCTTCTGTGAGAAGAAGCTTTGAGATATCCAAAATAGTTGTCTTTTGCGGATAGGTATAAATATCGGGCAGCAACGCTTGAATCTTCCTCTGATCTAAACTTTCCGGTTGAAGTTAAGTTCTCCGTAATGGCGCCCGCGCAAATCGTATCCTCCAAACAAAATTTGTCTTGCCAACCGGATGCGAGTAGCAGAACGTTTTTATTCTGTTTAGCAAGCCAATCGCTTAAGAAGTCTAAATTTAGCAGAGAACCAATAACAACGGTTTCTGCAGATCTCACAGTCTCGATGGCTTTTGTACCATTGGTAGTAGTGAGCACCACTGTTTGCCCTTGAAGATTTTGGTTCATGTATGCAAAAGGAGAATTACCAAAATCGAATCCCTCTACGACGCTCCCTTTTCTTTCTGCAGCCACAATGAATCCCTTATTCTTATAGTCCCTTGCTTCTTCAATAGTTGCGACTGGAATCATGCGCTCTACGCCATGTTCAAACGCAGTGCAAATAGCCGATGTAGCCCTTAGTACGTCGACTACCACAACTATATCTGCGGGTTTATGGTGTGGGGCATACAATGACGGACTGAAGCACACTTCAACCGTTGGCTTAGTATTATTTTTCAAATCTTAACTGATTTTGTAGAACGGGAATTTAACAATTTGCGCTTTAACCTGCTTGTTCCTTATTTGCATGAATATTTCATTCCCTTCGCTAGCGAACTCTTTTTGCACATAACCAAGGCCAACCGCTTTTTGCAGCGAAGGAGACATGGTGCCTGAAGTTACCCTACCAATTTTATTTCCGTTGGCGTCCAAAAGTTCATAGTCTTTTCTTGGAATACCGCGGTCAAGAAGTTCAAAACCAATAAGTTTTTGTGTAATTCCATTTTCCTTTTGCGCTTTTAACGCGTCGGAATTGACAAAGTCTTTTGTAAACTTTGTAATCCAGCCTAGCCCAGCTTCTAGCGGAGAAGTAGAATCGTCAATATCATTTCCATAAAGGCAAAATCCCATTTCCAATCTCAACGTGTCACGAGCAGCTAAACCTATTGGTTTTATCCCGAAGTTTTTTCCGGCGTCCATCACGGCTTCCCAAAGTTGTTCGGCAGACTCGTTAGGTACATATAATTCAAATCCGCCAGATCCGGTGTACCCAGTTGCGGATATAATTACATTGTCAATTCCAGCAAACTTTTCTTTCACAAAGTGATAATATTTAATGTCGCTCAGATTTGTCGAAGTAAGTTGTTGTAATGCTTGTACAGCTTTTGGTCCTTGCACGGCAAGCAAAGAAGTCAGGTCAGAAATATCTTCCATTTCGACGCCAAAATCATTGTGGCTGGAAATCCAATCCCAATCTTTTTGAATGTTGGACGCGTTTACTACAAGTAGGTACTCGGTTTCAGACATCCTATAAACGAGCAGGTCATCTACAATTCCACCTTCAGTGTTTGGAAGGCAAGAATATTGAACTCGTCCATCGAATAGTTTAGACGCATCGTTGGACGTTACCTTCTGAATAAGGTCTAAAGCCTTCTCTCCACGCAATACAAATTCACCCATGTGTGATACATCAAAGACGCCAACCGATGTTCTTACGGTTTCGTGTTCAACATTTATTCCCTCATATTGAACAGGCATATTGTATCCGGCAAAAGGAACAATTTTGGCTCCTAGAGCCACATGTTTATTGTGCAGCTGAATCGTTTTCATATTGTGAACTTAATTGCGAAAAATAAAGTATTGTTAATTATTTAAAATGTCATTAAAAATGCCTACGTACTGTTTGGATAGTGCATGCGTAGAAAATCGCTGAATTACGGTATTCCTTCCGGCATTACCAAGTTTAATCCGCAGATCTTCAGATTCAATTAGGCAGGATAGTTTGGATTTCCACTGTTCATCATTGTTGGCAAGGAAGCCATTTACTCCATCCTCGATAATATCTTGGTTTACTCCAACAGGAGACATGACGGTTGGTTTAGCTACAGCCATGTACAATAATCCTTTCATACCACATTTACCTTTGGTCCATTCATTTTGGGGAAGTGGCATTATTCCAATATCAATTTTGTTAATGAGTTCACATTCAATTTCATTTTGCCATGGAATTACTTCCAAATCAGGTAATTCTGGATGGGAATATTTAGACACTCCAACGACCAATATTTTAATTTTCTTGTCGAATTTGTTTTGAAGTTCCTTCAAAACAGGGATTATAGTTTCAAAGTGCACTATGGTTGTTAAACTTCCGCTCCATCCAATGGTTATTGTATTCTGAACTTTATTTTGAGGTTGGAACTTTGTAGTATCCACCGTTGATGGAAATACTATTGTATTATTATTGAACTGCTTTGCATAAGATTCTAGGTATTGATTACCAACGATAATTTGATCAGCTAATTTGATAATCTTATGCACTTTATTGGGGTTTTTAAACCAACTCAAAAGTTTGTTTCCATTCGAAACATCTTTTTTCCAAATTGGGTCATCAAAGTCGTAAATAATTTTGGTGCCAGTCGCTTTCAATAGTTTTTCGAATACAATGCTTCTAGTCATGATGGCTTCCCGATGAATAAAAACAGCATCATATTTCTTAATTCGAATAATGTCTTTGGCCCTAATCCAGTAGGCCTTGGTTCCAATCAGAGCTTTACTCAACAAAAATCCATTATGGTAAAATATTCGGTCGTCTCGTTCAGAAAGCAAATGCGACAATGTGCACGAGAATCCCTGATTCTCCAAAATTTGAAAATATTGTTCAAAACGAAATCGTTGACTAGGCGCTCTGTCTGCCCTGTGCGAAGCGATGAACAAAATCCTTTTGGATGCTCTTTGATGAATCCGCTCTTGCGAATGGCTTTTGATTTTATTTTCAGTTGTACTGCTCAAAGTAGCTGGGACAATCGTGTTCGGTATAGTTACCGCTGGATGGGCGCAAATATAATATTAGTTTGATCAGCAATAACTTTTTTAATCATTGGACTGTCGGGTTGATGAATTGGCATTGTTGTGATGTATTTTACAGTAATTCAGGTCTTTTGTTTTAAAGTTGCTAACTTTAAGATACACTGAGTTTAACGGCAAAGCAATTACTTTTAATATGAAACAAACTTACTTATACTTGATTTGCTTTTTGATGTTGGGTTTTCATGTGAAGGCACAGTTACCCGTGAGTACACAGCCAGAAAACCGGCATGTCGTGCTTGAAGAGTTTACTGGAATTTATTGTGGCCAATGCCCTGATGGCACTAGAATCGTAGATGAAATCAAAGCGGAGTACCCCAACACATTTCATCCAATTTTGGTTCATTGGCCTGCATTCGGGGCTCCTGGATTTCCAGATGTTCCTGATATGAATACAGATGAAGGAGCAAAAATTATCAATAGTGGAAAGCCTCTAGGAGCGCCAAGTGCCGGATTAAATCGTGGAACCGTCAGCTGGGGTGAAACCAGTCGTTTTAACTGGAAGGCGGATGTTAAAAAACTGCTTGATTTGCCCTCGCTGGTAAATCTGGCTCTGGAGGCTAAGGTTGATATGGTCGCTAGAGAGATGGAAGTTGAGGTTCAGGTTTATTATACAAATAGCGTTGCTACTCAATCTCAATTGTTATCGGTTGCCCTTCTACAGGATAATATTTTGGCTCCGCAATCTGGAGCTGATTTTTACTATCCATCAAAATTGAAATGCCCTGGTAAATATGTTCATGGTAAACTCTTCGACAATATTTGAATGATGGTAACGTCAATGGAGATCCGATTGAGGTAAAAAAAGGGGAGGTAATTACGAAAGTTTATAAAGTTACATTGCCGGCTAAAATCAAGAATATTGATTTGCTTCTAGGTGATTTGCCAGTTGTTGCATTTATTTCGGAGGGGGCAGCCTTGCAAAGCTCAATTCTAACAGGAAATTCAAGCAAAGTACTTGTTTTAACCGGCTCGGGAGCGAATGCGACCGATATTGATTTGGAAGCAGTAAATGCGCATCCATCGCTGAACGATCTTTGTGAAGAAAAATTCACTCCAGCAATCAGGGTCAACAACAATTCTGATACGGCTGTTACTGGAGTCAAAGTAATGTATGTTTTTAATGGCCAGAAAACTTCTGTTGATTTAGCTGAGCAACAGATAGCAGCAGGAGGATCTTTTGATTATTCGTTTCCAGAGGCCACGATTAGCAAGGGGTTGAATGAGGTGTTTTACTCTGTTTATTCGTTGACAAATGCGGTGGATTATAAGGGGGTAAATAACACAAGTTGTTCCGATATTTTTATGTCGGTTTCTAAGGGAAGCATAAGTTTGCCGTACGATGAAGATTTTGAAAAATACACCCCGAAGGATAAGTAATTTGACAATGCGTTAGTGTACTATGCAAATGGATCTTCTATGATTGGCAATAATCAGCCCTGTATTCCTCGTGGGAGGTGGGTGGTTATGAAGCGTCCAAAAAGGCATATTGGTTTGCACCGTCGCACAATTACGTGTCAAGTGCAGATGGTATTATATTTGACCCTGTAGACTTGTCATCTGGAGGTCCATTTCATTTCAGTTTCGATCTAGCGTATTGTTACCGTGGAACAGAAGATACGCTGAGAGTTCAGATGTCTGAGTATTGCGGAGCTTCTTGGAAAGAAGTGTACTCAAAAGTTGGTAAACAGTTTTCAAGTTGTCAGACTCAAACCTCAAGTTGGTTCAAACCTAAGGCAGAGCATTGGTCAACGGAGGTTATTGATCTTTCAGAACACTCATTGGGTTCCAGTGTA
Source organism: Flavobacteriales bacterium (assembly GCA_020631555.1). Taxonomy (GTDB): domain Bacteria; phylum Bacteroidota; class Bacteroidia; order Flavobacteriales_D; family Parvicellaceae; genus JAHDGY01. The sequence goes on from JAHDGY010000005.1 coordinate 17,395, forward strand.
TTAGTCAAATGGGAATTAGCGACGGCAAAGAAAAGCCTTATCACGGATCTGTTCGTCGATAATTTTAACATTGGTAATGTTACAGGCATTGGAGAATTTTCGGATCAATAATTTAAGGTCTATCCAAATCCGGCTGCGACCAGTTTTAAAATAGGTTTTGAGTTGATAAACTCGGAAACTATTTCCGTGAATTTGACAAATTCTTTAGGACAAATCGTTTCATCTGTTGATTATGAAAATTACGGAGTTGGATACAATGAAATTGAGTTCGATGTTTCTTCACTTCCATCCGGAATTTATTTGGTACAAATAACAGTAGGAAAAAGTATTGTAAGTAATTGTCTTGCAATTATTTGAAATTGACATTAAAGTTGTGTTTTGGCGAAATTTGAGAATATTTTAAGGAAACCCCAGCTTCTTGATTTAACTTAGATAGTTAGTTAGTTTGTATGGTAAATTATACTAATCTTGCGCACGGAATTATTTGTTAAGCTGAAAGACCTCGGTCTTTCTAGGATTGGAGGTAGGGATGAATTCGATAAGCATATTTGACATATTTAAAATTGGAATTGGTCCGTCAAGTTCCCATACTTTGGGGCCTTGGAAGGCTGCATTGCAATTTATTGATGGATTAGAATCACACGCTATTAGTCGGATACACGTCTGTTTGTATGGTTCTCTGTCAAAAACAGGAGTGGGGCATGCCACAGACAAAGCTGTTGTTCTTGGGTTGTTGGGATTCGATCCAAAGACTATGCAAACGAGCCAAATTAATTCTGTTATCGAAGAAGTTAAGCGAACGGAACGTATAAAAGTTGGTGGAAAAGAAATCGAATTCAAATATGATAGGGATATTATCTTTAAACCTAATGCACACGATTTGCATCCAAATACGGTCAAGTTTGTCGCAATTTCAGATACCAGCCTGATTAAGGAAGAGTTTTATGCTTCGGTTGGTGGCGGTTTTATTGAATCTCCACATCAAAATGATGAGGCGGAACAGCGAAAACTGCCTTTTCCTATTGACAAGGGTGAAGATTTACTGAAATACACTGCGGATAACCAGTGCAAGATTTCCGATGTTGTGCTGAAGAACGAATTGTCAATTCGGTCTGAGCCTGAAATAAAGGATAAATTAGAGACAATTCTAGAGACGTTTTTGGATTGCATTTTTGCGGGATGCAGTGTTGATGGCGTTTTGCCTGGAGGGCTTAACGTTGTGCGACGAGCAAAAGGAATTTGTGATAAGTTGCTAGATGGTCAGCAATTCGATAATAGAGAAGAATGGTTGGCGGCTTTGAAGAAGGCTCCGAAAGACTTTAATTCTGTAAATAAATGGATTAGTTGTTTTGCACTTGCTGTAAACGAGCAGAATGCGGACATGGGAAGAGTTGTGACTTCGCCTACAAATGGGGCGGCAGGAGTAATTCCAGCAGTGCTCATGTACTATTATTTATTCTGTGATTTTCGTAGCAAAGATTCTATTCGAAGGTTTCTTTTTACGGCAGGAGAGATTGGCTGTTTATTCAAAAAAGGGGCAACGATTTCGGCGGCTGTAGGTGGTTGTCAGGCCGAGATTGGAGTTTCTGCAGCAATGGCTGCAGGTGGTCTTACAGAGGTTCTTGGTGGCTCCCCAGAACAGTGTTTAATGGCTGCGGAAATCGCAATGGAGCATCACCTTGGATTAACCTGTGACCCAGTCAAAGGCTTGGTTCAAATTCCGTGTATTGAACGAAACACAATGGGAGCAATGAAGGCAATTACTGCTGCCAATCTTGCCCTTGAAGGTAAACCTAAGGAGTCCAAAGTTTCCTTAGATGTTGCCGTTAAAACGATGTGGGAGGTTTCTAAAAACATGAGTTCTAAATACAAAGAAACGGCTGAAGGAGGTTTGGCTGTGAATATCCCGGTTATTAATCCGAGTTGTTGACTTACCTTCCATTAGGCATGTGCCTGTCAATAAATTTTACCCTAGCCTCGTTCCATGCTACCAATAATGTTTTCCGTTTCCCGTTTAATGTCCTGTTGGTTATGTTGTAATCGTTAATCGCACTGTTCATACTCTCAATTGCGTGATTGTATTTTTGGACATCTTCGTTAGTTCTGTTTTCCTCCTTTATAGCCTCTAAAGCTTGACGGATTTTGAGATAATTTTCATGCCGCAAATGATATTCAGTCAATACATCGATCTGGTCTTTAGTTTCATAGGTGTAAAATTCTACCATGTCTTTGCACGCCTCAAGGAGAATGGAATCTGAAGCAAAACGATTGATAGTATCTAAGACTTCCAAGGCCTCAGTACTCATTGCTTGAAGGGCACTTTTATTTTGTTCAATTCCACTTACGTTTCCTGCGCTTAGAGCCCGGAGCATGAGCAGTTCTTGTTTGTAACATTTGAAGAATTGTAAGTACAGATCGTTATAATAATTAATAATCTTTCCCGCTTCGGCCATTTTATGGATTAAGTTTTCGTTTGACGAAACAAGTTTGATGTTGTGCGTGTTAGCAAATTGAAGTTGTTTTCGGCTAAGCAAGAAGCTGGCATCTTTGAGTTTTTCTCCAGCTCTTTTTTTGGCGAACATGTATGCTTCCATTTGATCGTAAGATTGTTCGGAAACTTCTTTCATGTCAATAACTTGATCGTAATCTTCACTAATCACATTATAGCTGATATCTAAAAAATTAAGGGTGGCTAGTCGCAACTCCGAATCTCCTTGATAATCTCCAATTTGATTAACTTTAATCATGGCATTTTCAATAGAGGAGAGTAGTTGTTGACGTCTCTTATCGATTTTTTTTGCATTCTGAGCATGTGCAGCAGATCGCGTGTAGTCCCAGGTTTTTTGTTGAAGTTTTACATATTGTCCGGTAATTTTGTTCATGTACACTAGCGGATTTCCTTCTTGTGCGCTGGTTTCATTAAATACAAGTCCAGACGCACAGAGGCATACCGTAAGAAAGGTAGAAAGTAGCTTCATTACTGTTCGTTTAATTGGTTGATTAGGTCTTGCATAATGTGGTAGGTCTCCTGCAATTCAAGATCTTTTTCGAGCTTATTGGCAGAATTTGCTCGGAATCTTTTGTCGTAGCTATCGGCATCTAGTAGTTCAGAGTCAAATTCTACATTTCTGCAACGATATTCGGATGTTTTATTCTCCGACTCTAGTTTTTCTAATTCCAGCCATTTGGCATCAATTTCTCCGTATTGTTCAAGATTGCCGTCGAAATCGATGCGTAGGTACGGGTTATTGTAGTAAGCTCTAATCTGCTCATTTGTTTCTGTGGCTCGTCGAGCAATTGTAGACAATTTTAGTCTTTCTTCGCTTTTTACTCGCAACGTCTCCACCGGAAGAGGCGTTTTGAAAAGTCCAGCAATTGTTTTATCAATAGTATCATTGGCAATTGGATTCGAAAAGGATTGTTCTCCGAAGTTATTGAAGTTGGCTCTAATCGGTTGCAAACTTATGTCTGGGGTTACTCCTGTAAGTTGATGTGTTTGCGAATTGATCCTAAAGTACTTTGTAGCAGTTAATTTGACGTATCCGTATTCGTCACGAAACACCCCAAGATCTAAACTATTTAAATTGAATTTTGGATCTAATGGAAGTATCATTTGGCCAGTAGATTTTCCAAAGGTTTGTTGTCCAACGATTAACGCTCGGTTGTGGTTTTGTAAAGAGCCTGAAACAATTTCTGAGGCTGAGGCACTTGATCCATTCACCATAATAATTAAGGGATCATTATAGATAGCTCCGCGGTTGGCATCTTTTACGGAATGCACTTCTCCGTGGTTATTCCGTTCCATGGCTATTACGCCGACATCAATAAAAATACCGGCTAAATCTCTAGCTTCCTCAACAGAGCCGCCTCCATTTGATCGGAGATCTAATACAAGACCTTCAATCTTTTCTCGTTTTAATTTTACAATTGCTTTGGCTACGTCATTGGCGCAACCATCTCGGGTGAAATTTTTCCAGTTAGTGTAGAATGCAGGAAGTGCTATGTAACCAATTTTCCTCTCTCCTTCAAGGACAAAATGTTTGATAATATTCTGAGTTTTTCTGACAATTCCTTTGGTTATCAACACTTGTTTTACAACGCCTCCAGGTTTTTGAATGGTTAATTTTACGGCATTGTTGTTCTTTAAGAATTCCAGGACATTTTGCCCTTCTTTGTTAGTTTGGGAAAAATCCACTTGTCCATTCACAGAACTAGCTTGTAAAAGAACGTCTCCTGTATGAATTTCATTAGTAATCCAAGCCGGGCCGCCCGGGAGAATACTACTAACTTCAAATTCGTCATTTTCATTGATAATAAGCTCTATTCCATATTCATAGGTCTGGGGTGCAAGAGATGATAAAAAACCTTGTTTGGCATCCGCTTCGTAAAATGTTGAGTGTGGATCTTGATATTGGGCTAATCCGTTTAAAAATACTTCTTCCACCGTTTTACGAATCTGCTCGGAATCTTCATAAATTTTCGATAGCACTTTTATTTCTTTAGTACAAAAGTCAGCAATTAACTCAGGAGCTGATTCCGTAAACTGAGCTTTGTTAACGATTAGACTGTTGTCGTATGATCTTAGTACTTGATATTTGATCCATTTGATCCATCTGGATTTTAACTTTGATGCGTTTTTCGCATACCGAACCGGATCAGTAGGACTTGGAAAGTAAATTGAATCAGGAGTTTCAAAGTCAAATTCGGATTTAGCTAGTTTTTCAAGGATTTTAATGGCTTTTCCGATACTAGACTTGTATTGCTTACCAGCATGAGCGATGAATTTTAAGTCGCGATGAATCATCTGCTCATCTATTTTGTCATAGCAATCGTTAAGGTTTTCAACTTGATTTTGTGTAAAGTAGAGGCCGTCTGGATCTAATTGACGGACCATGAAGTCGGTTACAAACTTTCCTGTTTGGTTTGATAATGATTTTGGCGAATAGTGCAATTCAGCTATTCTGCTTTGCAATTGCCATGCTTTGTCTTCAAAGCTTAAGACGTTTTCTTGAGCAATTGCAGAATGCCACTCGACAAACGCAAGTGCTGTTGCTAAGATTGGATAACGCATACATCAGTTTCCGGATGCATCGTGGGTTAATAATTGGTACCGATTCTTAGCTTATTTCGTTTCAATAAACAATTTGCAATTTCCTAATGTGTTGTTATTCAGTATTTCCGTGGTCAGTCACTAGCAAAGTCAGCTTACTTTGCTAGTGACTTAATCCCATTTCAATAAAAACAAACCTAAATTGAAAACTGATAGTTATCCGACAGCGCTGAGAAGATTGTTGAACGTTTTACTTGGTCGCATTGCCTTTGAAGCCAGTTCGATACTTGGTTGATAATATCCTCCAACGTTCATCGCTTGCCCCTGAGCATTGTTTAACTCATCGATAATCTCGTTCTCTTTGGATTGCATTTCGTGAGCTAACTCAGCAAAGCAGATTTGCAATTCGGCGTCTTCACTTTGTTCAGCTAGTGCTTGTGCCCAGAACATCGCCAAATAGAAATGGCTTCCGCGATTATCCAGTTCGCCAACTTTTCTAGATGGAGATTTGTCCTCATCCAGAAAACGTGCAGTAGCGTCATCAAGAGTTTTAGCGAGAATCAAGGCCTTGCTGTTATTCGTAGATTCCCCCAGATGTTCTAAGGAAGCCGCCAATGCTAAGAATTCTCCAAGCGAGTCCCACCGGAGGTGATTTTCTTCTTCAAATTGTTGAACGTGCTTTGGGGCAGATCCTCCAGCACCAGTTTCAAACAACCCTCCACCATTCATTAACGGAACAATAGACAACATCTTAGCACTTGTTCCGAGTTCTAAAATCGGGAAGAGGTCAGTTAAATAGTCTCGAAGAACATTTCCTGTCACGGAGATAGTGTCTTCACTGTTTTTTACTCTGGCCAATGTGTATTTGGTAGCATCTTCAGGTGCCAGTATTTCAATCGTTAGTCCCGTTGTATCATGGTCTTTAAGATATTGGTTGACCTTTTGAATCAGTTGGTTATCATGCGCTCGATTTTCGTCAAGCCAAAATACTGCTGGGGTTTGTGTTGCTCTTGCTCTATTAATGGCAAGTTTTACCCAGTTCTGAATTGGGGCATCTTTAACTTGGCACATTCTCCAAATATCTCCTTGCTCAACATTATGTTCGAAGAGAACGGTGCCGTTGTTGTCAACTACGCTAACTGTACCTTCTTCGGCTATTTCAAAGGTTTTATCGTGTGATCCATATTCTTCCGCCTTTTGGGCCATAAGGCCAACATTAGGAACGGTTCCCATTGTTTTTGGATCAAAAGCCCCGTGTTCTTTACAAAATTCGACAGTAGCCTTGTACACCCCTGAATAACTTGAGTCTGGGATAACCGCTTTTGTGTCCTTTGAAGCGCCGTTTTTATCCCACATTTGACCAGCATTTCGAATCATCGCAGGCATAGAAGCATCGATAATTACATCACTTGGAACGTGTAAATTGGTAATTCCTTCATCTGAATTTACCATTGCTAAGTCAGGTCCTTCTTTGTAGCACTTTTCAACGAAATCCAAAATTTCTTGGCGCTCATTGCCGCTTAGTAATTCTAGTTTTGCTATCAAATCACCAAATCCATTGTTTACGTCAACGTTTAACTTGCCCATTGTCTCGGAATGTTGGTCAAACAAAGGCTTAAAATAAGCCCGTACCGCATGTCCAAAAATGATTGGATCAGAGACTTTCATCATGGTAGCTTTCATGTGAAGAGAAAACAACACACCCTTATCTTTTGCATCAGCAATTTCTCGTTTTAAGAAATCTTTTAGAGCGTTTATGTTCAGGAAGGTACCGTCTATAATTTCACCAGCTTGAAGTGCAATTCCTTCTTTTAGTTTTTTTGTTTCCCCGGTTTTGGAAGTATGAACAATATCCACAGAACATTTTTCTGCAATTGTTGTCGACTTTTCATTCGATTTGAAATCATTAGCAGGCATGCTGCTAACATGTGATTTCGAGTCTTTCGACCAACCACCCATAGAATGAGGGTTTTTCTGAGCGAATTGTTTAACCGCTTTTGGAGCGCGTCTGTCAGAATTTCCTTCTCGAAGTACTGGATTTACAGCGCTTCCTTTAATTTTATTGTAACGTTCTCTAACGCTTTTTTCCTCTTCATTAGCCGGTTTCTCAGGGTAGTTTGGTACATTAAAACCTTGATCTTGTAATTCTTTAATCGCAGCTTTCAATTGCGGAACAGAAGCGCTGATGTTTGGAAGTTTAATGATGTTGGCTTCTGGTTTCTTTGCCAATTCGCCAAGTTCTGAAAGTGCGTCGCCAATTCGTTGTTCAGGCGATAGATTTTCTGGGAAGTTTGCAAGAATTCTTCCAGCTAGAGAGATATCTTTAGTTTCAACATTTATTCCCGCTTTTGAAGCGAATGTTTTTACAATTGGTAAAAATGAATAAGTGGCAAGTGCCGGTGCTTCGTCTGTTTTGGTATAAATGATCTTTCCCATTTGCTTTATTGTTAAATTATTGGTTGGCCTAATCCTATAAATTGACTAGCGTTGAGTACCTACATTCCCGCTAGTTTTTTCAATGTGCAAATGTACTATTTTGAACGTTTTTTCGAGGTTAAATCAATCTTCAATTCCGGTTAGCAAAATTTTATGTTAAAGCTTATCCAGTTGTTCTTGAATAATTTTACCGGCCTTTTCAATTTCTTCAAATGTAATTGTAAGTGGAGGAGCGATTCGGAATGAATTTTTACAAGAAAGAAACCAGAAACTTAGAACACCGTTTTCCTTGCAGCCTGCTACTACTTTTGACACCGTTTCGAAATCAGCTAGTTCAATGGCAAACATCAATCCAATTCTACGAATTTCGGTAATGGCGGAGTGATTCAGAAGTGATTCAAAGTACGCACCTTTTTCTTCGACTTTTTCCAGAATATTGTCTTCCAGTAAAACATTTAGATTGGCTAATGCTGCGGCACAATTAACTGGATGCCCACCAAAAGTTGTAATATGTCCGAGTGGTGGATTTGCTGTAAGGCATTGCATAAGAGTTTTCGACGCTGTAAAAGCACCGATTGGCATCCCACCTCCCATTCCTTTGGCCATGGTCAAAATATCGGGAGTTATTTGAAATTGTTCGAATGCGAATAATGAGCCGCACCGACCAAATCCGGTTTGAATTTCGTCGAGGATAAGAAGTGCGCCAGTTTCATCACATTGTCTGCGCAAATTCTTCATATAATCAATGCTTGGAACTCGAACTCCAGCATCTCCTTGCACCGTTTCAATGATCACCGCTGCAGTCTTTGTTGTAATCTGATTTAAATCCGAACTTTGATTAAAGTTCAAGAATTTAACGTCTGGCAGCAAAGGTCGAACGGCGTATTTTTTTTCTTCATTTCCTGTTACACTCAAAGAGCCGTGTGTGCTGCCATGATAAGAGCCGTTAAACGAGATGAGTTGATTTCTACCGGTTGCTCGTTTGGCGAGTTTCAACGCGGCTTCATTGGCTTCTGTTCCAGAATTAACAAAGTACACGTTGTCAAGATTATCTGGTAGGTTTTCAACTAGTCTTTTTGCTAAACTGGTTTGAGCACTTTGAATGTACTCGCCATACACCATTACGTGTAAATATTTGTCGACTTGGGATTTTATTGCCTCTATAACTTTGGGATGACGGTGGCCTATGTTGGTTACCCCAATTCCAGAAATTAAGTCCATATACGTTTTGCCACATGAGGAAGTAAGATAAATACCATTGGCTGATTCCACTTCAATGGCTAATGGATGCTCTGTTGTTTGAGCAACGTAAGCGTTAAAATCGTTTATCCAATTCACGCCCAAAAATAACAATAGAAGGAATGTTAGTTTATGTCTCGGTTTTCTTTGCTGTTAAAATTCTTGGAAAAAAGGAAATTTGACTCAGTGATAAGGCGGCCAACACATTCATAATCATTACAACTGGGACAGCAAATCTTGAGGCACCAAGTGGACCTGTCAAAAAAGCGACATAGCCTATGAGGCCATAACTAAAAACGTAAATTTCAACAGGCAATTGTTTTAACTTGAATATTGCACGAAATAGAAAGAGAAAAATCAACCGAAAGCAATTAAAGCCAAAAAGAAGTCCGAATACAAGTATTTGAAAAGGATTCTAGTTTATAATAAAATTCCAAATTCCGGAAAGGCCTTGTTCATTAATGATTTTGAGAAATCCAACCTCGCCAGATTTGTCAATTTTAAAGAAGTTGAATAAGTCAAATTTCCCTGGATCCAGAAAAAAACCAATTATTCCCTTGAAATGAAAATAGCCATAGGCTGTTACATTGTCCAGAATAACTTGGTTAGCAGCTTCAGATTCTATTTGATATCGAAGATTATATGGTGCTGCAGTTGTTATCCTCTTTATAGAGTCGTTAAATTGATTCGCATACTCCAAGCCATAGAGTCCCACCTGCAGATATTTTGTGTTATAATCTAAGAGGTTAATTCGTTGAATACTGGAGTAGTGAGCAACTCCTGTTCGCTGCTCGTTGATGAGAATTATGAAGCAAGCAACTCTTGTTGGTATCAAAAGTGTTGCAATCCATTTTAGATTTATTTTATCCCGAAGAAACCAAAACGACACAAACCCAAAGACAATTGCGAAAGGATAGAACACTGGCTTAATCAAAAGAGCAAACGTTGCCAATAAGGCAGCGATTAAGAGGTGTTTACTTTTATAGGTATGAACGAATAGTGTAGTTTGATATATGAATAAGCATAACACTGTTTACAAAAGCGTTTCGCTCATAATCATATTCGTGTAGATCAAATAAGAAATACTTCCTGCGATGAGAATTAAAAAGCACCTATCGAATCGTAGACTGTGCGTTGAAGGAGTGAAAGCTTTTCTCAAATAATAAATTCCAATTATTGAGATAACATTATGGGTTAGAGAAACTAGAGCCGGTATAAAGAAATTCAAACCAATAAATAGGGGGGGTATCCGATTGGTCGTTTAGTTAGAAGATCAGGATTTAATTGTTCAGATAAATCACCAGCATAAACAGTGAAATTTTGAAATATGTTTTTGGCTACCCATAAATATTCACGGGAATCTGAAAGAAAATAGTTTTGTGCAAATAGCTGGTAAACGAACAGTGGGAAATGAATAATTATGAGCCAGATCAGGAAATGATTACGATTCATGTGTTTCGATTCCGAGAGGATTATTATTGTTTTTTGAGTATCCTTTCCAATCAACTGTTGAGGCTGATTGGATTTACCAATTATTTATCGTTGCGAAATTAAGAAAAGTGAGGATGGAAGCCTTTTGTTGGAATATTGTTGAACTAAAGACAAGCGATAAATGACTCTAGAAAAAACTAAAAGAGCCAGTAAATGGATTACTGGCTCTTTTAACAAATTCGGATTTAATCGTGGTTAGTCTCTACCTTTCAATTTTCTTGCACTTTTGGTTGGGCTTGGACTAATTTCGTCACCGCTCATTTCTATAGGTTCAAATGACGGATGCGGCATTACTGGAGGCATCTGAAAAGCTGCTCCACTAGAAGAATGATCCATACGATATAGAGATGCAATCTTGTGCATTGGAATGGCTTTTTCGTAAATACTGATGTACTTTCTTTTCAATGCAATTTCCTTTTCCTTGAATGAAAGTCCAGTCAGAACAATTTTTTCTATTTCTTCATCTTTCATTTTGCTCAATCTTCTTCTACCAAATTGAGTTGCTTTTCTCATTTGTTGTTTTAGTTCTTTCTTTTCTTTTTGATGCTGATTATAAATCGGCCAAAACTTAATTGCTTCTTTCTCCGAGAGTCCAAGTTCCATAGAAATACGGCCTATTTTTTCCACATTTACCGAAGATCCAAATGGTAGGTCTTGAGCACTAATTTCTCCCAGTCCAAATAACGCTATCGTTAAAACTAAAAGTTGTTTATTCATGATTTAATTTATTTACAATTCAATAAATGACTCAATGGTTTCATCACCAAAAAAAACCGTCTAATACGGAGGCTTGAAACATTAAGTTACTTGTTGTATCGTAGTAAAATTCTTTTTCTGGTTGTGTTTCACGAAATGAAATGAAGTCAGCAAAAGTTATTGCATCAAAGAGCATTTCATCCGATAATTCAATTATTTCGCTTTTCAGCAAACGACGATTCGTTCGTTTTAGTTTCCGAGTAAGTAATTTTATTCCAGACAAGTATCACCAATATGGTTGTTATCGCTAGTGGAGGATCAATTCTGTGCCAATTTAAATTTGTTAACCATTTATTGCTTGATTTGCTCTGTTGTTCAATCCGATCACTAATTGTTTCTCCTAGCATATCAAAGTATCCATCTGGAACTTCAAGCAAATTTTGCTTATCAAGTTTGTTCAGATTTGGAGCAATTTTTCTTAGTTCATTTTTATAGTTATCAGAATCCATTTACTGCTTAGACTAGATATTTGATAAAAGGTTTAATGTTGGCTGAGAAAATTTTCAATTTTTTTAACTGCGTGATGGTAGTTTGTTTTCAACGCGCCAACGGATAGTCCTATAATTTGGGCTATTTCATGGTATTTTAGTTCGTCGTAATACCTTAATGCGAAGACTATTTTTTGTTTTGTAGGAAGCTGGTTAACTGCCACTTTTAGTTTGTCCAATATTTCATCCCCATCAGATATTGAACTTTCTGTGTTCGATTCAATGGTTTCAGTTTCAATGGATATGAATTCTATATAGCCAGGTGCTTAACTTCGACCTGTTTTCGAATCGATTTATCCGATTCCAAGCTTTAATAAAAGTATTTTGCGCAACATCATTAGCGTCTTCATGATTGTTGACAATTCTGCGGACGAACCAATAAATTTTCTCTTGATAACGACGAACAATCAGATTGAAAACAGTTGACGGCTTGTCACTGGACTTTAAAAGCTCTACTAGCTCTTGATCCGATAACTCAGCCGCCATCTTTGCTATTTGCGTTGGATAACCTTTTTTGCAGCAAGTCTAATGTTCTCTTTAGTCAACCCGTATTTCTCCATCAATTCGTCTGGCTTACCGCTTTCGCCGAAGCTATCTTTCACAGCAACAAATTCCATTGGTGTAGGAAGGTTGCGCGACAATAAGTTAGCAACGCTTTCTCCTAAGCCACCAGCTTCTTGATGCTCTTCTGCTGTGACTACACACTTGGTTTTACCAACGCTGTTCAGAATAGCTTCACTGTCCAAAGGCTTGATCGTATGGATATTGATTATTTCAGCGCTAATGCCATCTTCAGCTAACATGTGACCTGCTTCAATAGCTTTCCATACCATGTGACCCGTAGCAATAATTGTCACATCGCTTCCTTCATTCAGTAATAAAGCCTTGCCGATTTCAAAATTTTGATTTTCTGGCGTAAACATTGGAACTTTTGGCCTTCCGAACCTGAGATACGCAGGCCCTGAATAATTGGCAATTGCAATCGTAGCGGCTTTAGTTTGATTAAAATCACAAGTATTGATCACTGTCATATTCGGAAGCATTTTCATAAGACCAATGTCTTCCAAAATTTGGTGTGTCGCCCCATCTTCTCCAAGAGTTAAACCGGCATGCGAAGCGCATATTTTTACATTTTTATCCGAATAAGCTACTGATTGTCTTATTTGATCGTATACCCTTCCTGTAGAAAAGTTGGCAAATGTTCCAGTGTAAGGAATTTTACCACCAATGGTCAATCCTGCGGCAATGCCAATCATATTTGCTTCCGCGATTCCGACTTGAAAAAAGCGATCGGGATGATTATCTTTAAAATCATTCATTTTCAGCGATCCGGTTAAGTCGGCGCAAAGCGCGACTACATCAGGATTGGTTTGTCCAAGTTCTGTAAGTCCTGCACCAAATCCAGAACGAGTGTCTTTCATACCAGTTACTTCAAAAGTTTTCATTAGCGCTTGCTTCGTTTCCATTTAAAAAGGGTTTAATTCTGTTGTTTGTCCTGATGTTATTGAAAATGTTTCCGATACTACCTTCGCGGCACTAGTATATCGTTTTTTTCGATACACCAATTTGTAATCTCCAGGTTGAAGTAGCAATTGTTGCGTTCCTTGGGGTCTTAAATTGACCACAAAAGTTTCTTCGTTTTCTACAATCTGAAAGATCGTCGCTATAGTTTCCTGGATTGGGTTTGCCACCAATATTCCCGGGCGTGGAATCACAATATCCGTATGCCTGCTTTGTTTGATTTGTACTTCGCTCATTTTAATTCTGGGCAATGTCAAGATTTCAAGATCGTAAATTCCGGTCAAGTATTTTTCTGCTGAGTTGAGCTCTTGGATATGCATGGTTTCCATTTCTCCATGCTTTCTCACAATACATTTAATGCTCGGGTATCGGTTATTGCTGCCTTGCGTTTTAAAGTCCAGATATCCCATTGGAGCGTTGAACTCAATAATATTTCTTGTTCTCGGTTTAATTTGAAGATTTGATTTCTCAAGTGGTGGGATAGTATGTACAACGATTCGATTAACTTTTAGAGGGTTCACCGAAAGCGTATCCGGTTTACCATGGCTGTTTAACGTATGTTCAAAAGTATAAGTTAGTTGTCCTCTTTTATCGTAAAAAGACATAGGAACGTCCGTTTCCCGAGGTGCACCAGATGTGTTGTTTAAATTTACCTGAACAGAAGTATGGCTTATAGCTTGTTCCATAACTGTTTGCATGGCCATGTCGAAAGTTTTTTCATCGGTGACATCAAAGAAATTTCCAATGCAAGAAAAATGTTCTAGATAGGAAAGATCTAATCCAATGCCAATTACGAAAGGTTGTACCTGAATGCCTTTTGTTTTTAGCATCCGAGCAACCGCACAAGGATCACCGTCACAGGCCTCTATTCCGTCAGTAATTAGAATAATGGCATTGCTACAATTTTTGCATTTTGGAAAATCTTGAGCTGCGAATTCCAAAGACTGCGCTATTGGGGTTGTGCCCTTAGGGTCAAGGCTGCGAATTCGGCTGATTATTTTATCAATATTACCATTTAAATTGGGGTTGAATGGAACCTCAAGTTTGGTGTCGTTGCAGTCTTGTTGACCAGGCATTATTCGGGTTTGGTGACCGTACATGCGCAAAGCCAATTCCACATTTTCCAATCCTCTAAGCTCGTTAACCGTTTTGGTTAATAGTTGCCGTGCAATACTGATTTTACTGCTGCTTTCCCACTGTGCGTTCATGCTGTTTGAACCATCAAATATGATGAGTACACGAGTTTTCTCCTGCGCTAGTAAGTTGCTAATCCCCAGTGTGCAAAACAAGAGGATTGACAGTTGTGCTATGAATTTTTTACGTTTTAGCAATTTTAATAGTCTCTCATCGTCTCTGGAAGCTGATTTAAAGCGGTTTGTAATTGCTCATCGTTTGGAGCAACACCATGCCATTTGTGAGTGCCCATCATAAAATCCACGCCGTATCCCATTTCAGTATGCATGATTATCATAATTGGTTTTCCTTTTCCGGTTAGTTGCTTGGCTGACTTGAGCCCTGCAACAACATCATTGATGTCATTGCCATTTTTGACTGTCAAAACTTCCCAGCCAAAAGCTTCCCATTTAGCATTTAAATCTCCCAAAGAAATAACATCATCCAAGCTGCCATCAATTTGCTTGCCATTATAGTCGATTGTAGCAATCAGATTATCAACTCTCTTCGCTGCTGCAAACATAGCGGCTTCCCAAATTTGTCCCTCTTGAAGTTCCCCATCACCATGCAAACTGTACACCAGCGATTCTTCCTGATTTAGTTTTTTGGTCAGAGCGGCACCTATTGCCATAGACATTCCTTGGCCCAAAGATCCGGAAGCGGCACGAATTCCTTCTAACCCTTCTTTTGTGGTAGGATGGCCTTGTAGTCGCGAATTAATTTTTCTAAAAGTGGCCAGTTCTTGTACAGGGAAATATCCTCGTCTTGCTAGCGCACTGTACCATACCGGAGAGATATGCCCATTGGACAGGAAGAACAAATCTTCGCCAGCCCCGTCCATTGTGAATCCATCTGGATTCGCATTCATAATTTCGAAATACAAAGCCGTAAAATATTCTGTACATCCTAGAGAACCGCCGGGATGACCGGAGTTTACTGCATGAACCATTCGAACGATGTCTCGACGTATTTGACTGCAAATCTGGTTTAATTCCACTATGTTGAGTATTATGTTACAATTCTATTTGAAGTGCCCAAAAGTAATTTATTTGAATTTGGCAAAAATGGTTTTGTCCACTTTTTAATGAAAAGAGATTTCAACGTGTTTAAAAGTATATTTTCATATCCGAAAAAAAAATGATTGATTCGCGGCGTATTTTCAACAGGAATGTATTTATACTGCTGTAAAAATGAAGAGCGCACGTATTGGTGCAACAGTTTGACTCAAAATTAATTGTTTGTTGAACGAAAACAGGTGATTACATATTAGCACAATGTTAGTCATGGTGGTACAAGATTGTTTTGCAGTATAGAAATGTTCTAAACTAAGTTGAAAATAATTTGCCCGGGAGAATTTGCTGTTCGGCCAATTTGAATCGAAGGTTGGTAGAGAACAGTATGCCGCGGACATAAAGTGTTGAAAAGTTAATGTGTGCCGGAAAATCAGGATTTCTTAGGCATATTGTTTTAGTAATATGACATGGTTTATGAAAAGTAAAGTTTCGAAGATTTGCAAGGGGTTCCTTTTGACCTTGCTTAGCTCATTTTTCTTTCAACTCGGAAATTCGCAGGAAATAGCCCTCGATCTGGTTGATACGGAAACTACAGATAAAGGAACAATAAGCTTAAGTGTTAACACAGCTTATTCATCAAGTATGTATGATTCGGTAGTTGTTTGTGGCGCTAACCTTGTTGGAAACGCATTTCTATTATCATTTGACTCGATTGCAAGTATTCATGAGAGTGATACATTATTCGTATATGATGGTAAGTCTTCTGATGCGCCATTATTGGCATCAATGAACGCAGGTAAAATGGATACTGCAGCGATTACTACCACATTGGCGAACCCAGATGGGTGTTTTACCGTGTTATTTAAGACAGATACGTCTATTGACCTAACCGGCGACTCAACGCGTTGGCACGTAAGCTTTGAACCAACGTACATCTGTCAGCCATTTTCATTGGATTTAAGGTCAAGTACCGATACGGTAAAACACATTGATGGATACAAGGTTATTGAAGGTATTTGCTACGGTCATCAGGTTAGTCTCGAGTTAGTTACTGATTTTCATACGGATACGGGATCTGCTTTGGGTGGGTATACGCAGTTGCCTAGTATGGTGGATACGGTCCAGTGGGATTTAGGGAATATACCTGTGAACTATTCAAATTTTGATTTTAACGCGGATTTAAGTTTACCAGCCTCCAAAGCCTATATAGCGCAGGTTATCGTCAAGGATACCCTAGGTTGTAGTGAAAGATTGCGAATTATATTTAGACAGTCCAATCATCCTAATGCAACGCCAAAGGTTAAGCCGGATCCAAAGGAGTTTTGTATTGGTGACACGGTTTCCTTATTCGGGCATTTTAATGATACAAATTATCATGCGTATATTGAAGCTTATGAGAATCCTGTTGATCCTTCTGCAAAGGATACAAATAGCAAATACTTGCCGGATGTGGCTCAAAACAATGTTCTTAAATTGGATATTAATGATCACGACGGATTAACAATTTACGATGCAAATGAAGTGAAGTTAACGATGAATATTGAACATTCACACATTGGGGATTTGGAGGTTGTTTTAGTAAGCCCTTGTGGTGATAGTATTACTATTCTGAATGGATTCGATCCAGGTTCGACTTCAATTCCAGAATTGATCAAAGGTGGAATCGTAACATTTAAATCTGGGGTTGCGCAGGATCCTGCGACGCTGATCGGTTTAGGGAAACCTTATGAATTTGTAAGCTCCACAAATGTGGGAGATGGGTTCGTGTATAATTTCTTTGATCAGGCAGTTCGAGGAAGCATTGCAGACGAATTTAGTAATGCCACTTTGCATACCAATGTGGCAATGCTTCCAAACAACAAAATGATTAAGGTTATGAAAGCTGGTGATTATAAGCCAGAGGTCAATTTCAAGTCATTGGAAGGATGCTCCATTAATGGGGAGTGGAAGCTGATTGTTCGTGACTGCCGAATTGCACACGACGACGATGGGAATTTGTTTGGGTGGTCTTTGGATTTTGGATTAGGTCTTACTACAAAAGTAAAGGATCATTCGGTTAAATTGATTAGTGGTCAATGGGTATTTCCAGACCCGTTGAATCCAGATTCTCTCTTTGTGGGAACGAATGATTCAACAGTGTTCGTTGTTCCAATAACCTCCGGCATTGCAAAATTTGAGTATCACATTCAGGATGAGTGGGGCTGTCCGCTTTGGAAGGATCACAAAGATGAGGTTAAACGATTAGAAAGAACAACCATATCATCCAAAGACACAGTTTGTTGGCAAACAGCATCAATTGAGGTGAAAAATTCTAAACATGGAACATTCGCTAAGTTGGCTGGAACAGGTAAGACATTATACAACAAAGTTTCCGCTGCCGAATGGACGGCCAAGGTTAATGAAGATGGATGGTACAAAATTGAATACACGGATAGTATTTGTCTATATAAGGACACAACTGAAATTTATTTTCATCCTAGTCCATGGGCAGATATTGTTTCAGACTCCATTTGTAGCCAGGGTGGACCGATTGAATTGGACGCAAAGGACGTGTCAGGTGATTCGTTGGTGCAGTATCTTTGGAGTACAGGATCGACTGCTGAAAAAATAATTTTTACACCAAATGCTTCAGTTTCTTCGTTAGAGGTAGATACAATTACGGTTACTCTTATTGGCTCTCGCTGCGGTAACCTGATCGATACAGCCTTGATCACTACGGTTAAATGTGATTTTCCGAATATCATTACTCCGAATGGAGATGGTACAAATAATACCTTCAAAATTGTAGGTCCATTCTCTGTTGATGGTTACAGTTTTGAGGTGTATACAAGATGGGGAAGATTGGTCTATAAAAACGACGATTACCAAAATGATTGGGAAGGAACTGATTCAAATGGTAGAAAATTGGTTGAAGGAACTTATTTTTACGTCGTGAAACTAAAAGGTGGTTCGGAACAGACTTATAAAGGTCCCCTTACCATCACGAGATAATAAAATAAATGGCCTTAAAATGTGGTATAGTGGGCTTGCCAAATGTTGGCAAGTCCACTCTTTTTAATTGTTTGTCCAATGCTAAAGCGCAATCTGCAAATTTTCCTTTTTGTACGATAGAGCCAAATGTTGGAACAATTACAGTCCCAGACCCAAGACTTACGGAATTAGAGCGGTTGGTCAATCCGCAAAAGGTAATTCCCACAACCATCGAAATTGTTGATATTGCGGGTCTTGTTAAAGGAGCTAGTAAAGGAGAAGGCTTGGGGAATCAATTCTTGGCAAACATTCGAGAAACGGATGCTATAATTCATGTGGTACGCTGTTTTAACGATGACAATATTGTTCATGTTGATGGTTCTGTTGATCCTGTGCGAGATAAAGAGGTTATCGATACAGAGCTTCAATTGAAGGATTTAGAAACCATTGAGAAGACGATTTCTGGCATTGAACGAAAGGCCAAAACTGGAGACAAAGATGCGTCTAAGCTATTTGATGTTTTCGAAAAGGTAAGAGATCACCTGCTTCAGGGAAACAATGCGAGATCCGCACCAATAGAGGATGAACAATGGCAAGATTTGAGTGATTTACATTTGCTTACCGCTAAACCAATTCTTTACCTATGCAATGTTGATGAAAGTTCTGTAAAATCAGAAAACGAATTTGTTGAACGTTTTAAAGAGAACGTTGCACGCGAAAAGGCTGAGGTTTTAGTTTTGGGAGCCGCAATCGAATCAGATATTCAAGAATTGGAAACATACGATGAGCGAGCAATGTTTTTGGAAGAACTCGGTTTGGAAGAGCCAGGTGTAAACCGTCTTATTCGGTCGGCGTACAGATTGTTAAACTTACAAACTTACTTTACTGCGGGAGAAAAGGAGGTTCGAGCTTGGACTGTTAATGTTGGTGCTACTGCCCCTCAAGCTGCAGGAGTAATCCATTCGGATTTTGAAAAAGGATTTATTCGCGCAGAAGTTATGAAGTTTGACGACTTTGTCAATCTTGGCTCGGAGAATGCGTGTAAGGAAGCAGGTAAATTAGCTGTCCAAGGAAAGGAGTATTTGGTTGAGGATGGAGATATAATGCATTTCAGATTCAATGTGTAAAGAGTCCCTATAGGGCTTTGGACATTTACAATGAGATGGACTTCGTTTCGAACAAATGTCGCTAGGCAGATTCAAATTTTTACATTTGATAACCTAACGACATTAACATTATGGTAATTGAAAGTTACATCGAAGGAGGTTGGAAATCCGGAGACGGAGAAGAACAGCAATTATTTCATGCCATTTCAGGTGAGTATCTTGGAGGGACTTCAAGTGCAGGATTTGATTATGAGCGAATTATGACTTACGGAAGAGGTGTAGGTGGAACTGCGCTTAGAAAAATGACATTTCCAGAACGTGGTCGAATGTTGAAGGCATTGGCTTTACACCTTACCTCTATTAAAGATAAATTCTATGTCCTTAGTGCTGCAACTGGGGCTACCAAAATTGACTCATGGATTGATATTGAAGGAGGAATTGGGAACTTGTTTGCCAACGCTTCTCTTCGAAGGCAATTCCCTGATTTGCCTTACCATGTTGATGGTCATGCCGCACCACTTTCAAAGGGAGGTTCGTTTATTGGGCATCACATAATGGTGCCTAAACGTGGTGTTGCTATTCATATCAACGCCTTTAATTTTCCAATCTGGGGAATGTTAGAGAAAATTGCGGTTAATCTTATGGCCGGAGTTCCTGCTGTGGTTAAACCTTCTGAATACACTTGCTATCTGACCGAGTTAATGGTAAAAGAAATAATTGACTCACGAATTTTGCCAGAGGGAGCGCTTCAATTGGTGAATGGATTGGGCCGTGGAATTCTTGATTATGTTACAAATCAAGATGTTGTTACGTTTACGGGGTCGGCGGAAACTGGAAGGAAATTAAAGGAACACCCTCGATTAATAGAAGAATCTGTGCCATTTAATTTAGAAGCAGATTCGCTAAATGCATGTGTCTTGGGGGAAGATGCTGTACCTGGTACAGATGAGTTTAGTCTTTTTATTAAGGAAGTTCAAAAAGAAATTACCGTAAAAACGGGGCAAAAGTGTACTGCAGTCCGACGAATAATAGTTCCAGAGAAGTTGGTGGAAGATGTTCAGATTGAATTAGGTAAAAGACTGGATAAAACCATAATTGGAGATCCTTCAGTGGAAGGCGTGCGAATGGGAGCTTTAGCAACCAAGCTGCAGGTTGAGAGAGTAAGAGAGAGGGTTGATTTGTTAAGGAAATCGCAGGAAATAGTCTATGGAAATTTGGAGAATTTCGATGTTGTGGGAGCAGATAGGGATAAAGGAGCTTTTTTCTCTCCAATTATTTTTAGAAATAACGATCCATTCAATTGCACCGATGTACACAATGTTGAAGCATTTGGTCCGGTTTCTACCATCTTGCCATACAAAGATTTGAATGAGGCAATTCGATTAGTTGAGCTTGGCAAGGGATCGTTGGTGACTTCGGTTGTAACTGCCGATGACAATCTTGCCAGAGATTTCGTGGTTGGTGCTGCTCATATGAATGGTAGAATGTTAGTGTTGAATAGTCGGTGTGCCAAGGAAAGCACAGGCCATGGTTCGCCAATGCCCTTACTGACCCATGGAGGCCCAGGAAGAGCAGGTGGAGGTGAAGAAATGGGAGGAAAAAGAGGGGTGTTGCATTATTTGCAAAGAACCGCTATTCAGGGACACCCACAAACCATCTCGAAGATTACACAGCAATTTCAAATAGGGGGAGATCAGCCTGAATCTGTTCCTCATGTGTTTAGGAAACATTTTGAAGAATTGAATGTTGGTGAAACGGTGTTCACGCACAAACATACCGTGACCGATGCCGATATTGTCAACTTTGCTAATGTTAGCGGAGATAACTTCTATGCACACATGGATGCAACTTCGTTGGACGGGACAATTTTTGAACAACGCGTAGCCCATGGGTACTTTATTTTATCCAAGGCAGCAGGGCTGTTTGTTGATCCGAAGAAGGGGCCTGTTTTGTTGAATTATGGATTGGAAGAATGCCGATTTGTAAAACCAGTATATCCTGGAGCGACCATAGGTGTGAAATTTACGGTCAAAGAAAAAATGGATCAGGAAAAGAGGACTGAGGAGGATATGGCTAAAGGAATTGTAAAATTCTTAGTCGACGTCTATGATGAAACAGGTGAAACTGTAGCGTTAGCCACTATATTGACCATGGTCAGAAAAATAGATCAATCTAAATAACAGAATGCAAAGCGATACTGAGATAAGTCAAGGAACAGTTGAGTTTAAAGTTGATGAAAGAGGTGTTGGAATTATTGAATTTCAGCATCCCCGAAGTAATTCCCTTCCAGGAAAGGTTCTTGCCAAATTGGCGGATACAATCTCAATGGCAGGGCAAAGAGAGGATATTGTTGTGATTCTGCTAAAATCGGCTGGAGAAAGAGCTTTCTGTGCAGGAGCTAGTTTTGATGAGCTTATTTCGATTCAAGATTTTGAAACGGGAAAGAAGTTCTTTTTAGGTTTCGCTAATGTTATAAATGCGGCAAGAAAGTGTCCCAAACTTATTATTGGAAGAGTTCAAGGTAAGGCAGTTGGAGGTGGAGTTGGAATGGCTTCGGCCGTAGACTATTGCTTTGCCACGAAGTTCGCTTCGGTCAAATTATCTGAGTTGGCGGTAGGCATTGGGCCGTTTGTTGTGGGGCCTGCGGTTGAAAGAAAAATTGGAACTTCCGCAATGAGTTCAATGGCAATTAATGCCACGGAATGGTATTCAGCCGAGTGGGCTCAGACCAAAGGCCTCTACGCGTCGGTTTCGGAAAGTGCAGAAGCAATGGATGCTCAAATAGATGAATTGGTAGGTAAATTATGCAAATCGAATCCACAAGCCATGTCCTTATTAAAAGAGGTGTTCTGGCAAGGAACTGATAATTGGGATTCATTGCTGGATCAGCGGGCGGCAATGAGCGGCGAGTTGGTGCTTTCGGATTTTACCAGGGAGGCGATTAATAAGTTCAAAGCTAAGTAGCTTGATTCAGGACGTATTGAAAATCGATTCCTTGCGCAATACTTTTATAAATGTTATCTTTGCAGCCCTTTATTATGGCCGAGCAGCATAGGCTTAGTTAAATATGCTCCCGTAATTGCTGATAAGCGGGATACAAATTTTTAAGCCAAATGGCTGAAGACAAAAACGAAGAAATGGAAAACATTTCGCAAACGCCCGAAAATCCAGATACTTCAAATACAGCTGAAGCAGCAGCAGAATTATCAGAGGAGAAGGTTACCGTAGCTGAAGAAAAAACTGAGGAAACAAAAAAGGAAGAAGCTCCTGCAAAGCAAATGGTTGAGATTATACCAGTTGAGAAGGAATTTGATTGGGATGCTTACGAAGCCGGAGATGGGTATTCAAGTGCGGAAAGAACTGAATTGAGTGGGTTGTACGATGGTACATTGACTCAAATTTCTGAAAAAGAGGTTATATCTGGAACCGTTATTACGATTAGCAAAAAGGAAATCGTTGTTAACCTAGGTTACAAATCTGAAGGTGTAATCCCTTCAAATGAGTTTAGATACAATCCTGAACTTAAGGTTGGAGACCCTGTAGACCTATTTATTGAAAAGCAAGAAGATGCTTTGGGGCAACTTGTTGTTTCGCATAGAAAGGCAAGAATCCATAGAGCATGGGATAAAGTGAATGAGGTTCTTGAAACTGGTGAGGTAATTACTGGTTTTGTAAAATGTAGAACTAAAGGTGGTTTAATTGCTGATGTATTTGGAATTGAAGCATTCTTGCCAGGTTCTCAGATAGACGTTAAGCCAATTCGTGATTACGATGTTTACGTTGGAAAGAACATGGAATTCAAAGTGGTTAAGATCAACCACGAATTTAAAAACGTTGTTGTTTCACATAAAGCTCTTATTGAAGCAGAACTTGAAGAGCAGAAGAAGCAAATTATTTCTGGTCTTGAAAAAGGTCAGGTACTTGAAGGTACTGTTAAGAATATCACTTCTTACGGAGTGTTTATTGATCTTGGTGGAGTGGATGGCTTGGTTCACATTACTGATTTGTCTTGGGGCAGAGTTTCTCACCCGGAAGAAATCGTTCAGCTTGATCAGAAGCTAAATGTGGTAATTCTTGACTTCGATGATGACAAGAAGAGAATTGCTCTCGGATTGAAGCAGCTTGAAGCTCATCCATGGGATGCATTGAATCAAGAACTTAAAGTCGGCGATCCGGTTAAAGGAAAGGTTGTTGTTCTTGCTGATTATGGTGCGTTTATCGAAATCGCTCCTGGCGTGGAAGGATTAGTACACGTTTCTGAAATGAGTTGGTCGCAGCATCTTAGAAGTGCTCAAGACTTTTTGAAAGTTGGAGATGAGGTTGAAGCACAGATTCTTACTCTAGAGCGTGACGAAAGAAAAATGTCACTTGGAATCAAACAATTGATGCCAGATCCGTGGGAGAATATTGAGTCTAAATATCCGGTTGAGTCTAAACATAATTCAACGGTTAGAAACTTCACTAACTTCGGAGTGTTTGTTGAATTGGAGGAAGGAATTGATGGTTTAATTCACATTTCTGATCTTTCTTGGTCTAAGAAGGTTAAACATCCATCTGAATTCTGCTCTGTTGGAGAGGAATTGGAAGTTGTTGTACTAGAGTTGGATAAGGATAACAGGAGACTTAGTCTTGGTGTTAAACAATTGGAAGAAAATCCTTGGGATACTTTCGAGCAAGTATTTGAACTTGGTTCTAAGCACCAGGGAACAGTTGTTAAACTTCAGGATAAAGCTGGTATTATTTCCTTGCCATATGGCGTTGAAGGATATGCACCTGCAAAGCACATGAAGAAGGAAAACGGAACTTTGCTAGGGGCTGAAGCGACTGCAGATTTCGTAGTTCTTGAGTTTAACCGTGATGCAAAGAAAATTGTAGTTTCTCATGCCAAAGCTTGGGATGATACAGTTGAAGATGAAAAAACAGCGCGGAAAAATAAAGCAGCTGCTACTGGTAAAGCGGTAAGCGCTGTAAATAAAGCGCAAGAGAAAACTACGCTTGGTGATATCGATGCGCTTGCTGCATTGAAAAACAAAATGGAAGGAAAGTAAAACTAGTTCCATAATATAATTTTAAATGGCCAGTCAATTTGACTGGCCATTTTGTTTTTATGAACTACTCTTGTTATTCTTATCAACCAATCTGTCCCTGATCTAAATGAAAAATAACTGGTTCGTTGTCCTGTTTTTCTTCCCTATGCTAATTGGTTGTGAAGGTCGGGTTACGACAAATTCTGATCCAATTCCTGTAGTTGATAAAAAGATGGCTGCTCAAGAGGGTGCCTGAAATTCGGGAGATCTAACTGGATTTATGGAATCGTATTGGAAATCTGATTCGCTTCAATTCATTGGGAATAGGGGAGTAAACTATGGATGGCAAACTATATTGGATAACTACAAAAAAAGTTACTCCACACCTGAAGAAATGGGTACCCTAAAGTTTGAAAACGTTTCTGTTCAGCAAATTGATGTTTCCACTGTTTTTGTAATGGGGAAGTGGAGTTTGGAACGAGATACAGTGTTAGCGAATTTAAAAGGCCACTACAGTCTCTTGTGGCAAAGAAAGAACGGTGAATGGGTAATCATTGCTGATCATTCGAGTTGATCTGTTTTTTTATCGATTTGGATTTGATTGACCTTCGTCAGCAATTATGGTAGTCTAAAGCTGTTTTAGGCCATTTGTCAAATATCTGATGCGTTTGATGAGTTGAATTGCCTTAAGTTGTACATTTGGCTAGATAATTAAGTATTGCAGCCATATGAACCTAAAGCAAGTAATTGTTCTTGTAATCAACGTTTTATATTCGGTGGTTTCGCTCGGACAAGATAAATTTACCATTAGCGGATATATTAAGGAGGCTTCATCCGGTGAAGCAATGATTGGAGCAGCAGTTTACGTAAGTGAATTGCAGAAGGGCAGCATCGCAAATCAATACGGCTTTTACTCGATTACTTTACCAGCTGGTGAATATAACATACGTTATTCTTTCATCGGATTTAACGATCACAACGAGAAAGTTAATCTAGACAAGGATATTCGATTGAATGTTGAATTGAGTGAAGATGCTTTGGAGATTGAAGAGGTGGTTATTGAAGGAGAAAAAAGTAAGAATACCGAAGGAACCCAAATGGGAACGGTTAAACTTAAAATGGCTAGCGTAAGAAAAATTCCTGCGTTTCTCGGAGAGGTGGATATCATGAAAACAATTCAATTTTTACCAGGAGTTTCTTCCGCAGGTGAAGGTAACACTGGTTTTTATGTACGTGGAGGTGGGCCTGATCAAAACTTGATCCTTTTGGACGAAGCTACCGTTTACAATGCGTCTCACTTATTCGGTTTTTTCTCAGTATTTAACGGAGACGCAGTTAAGGATGTAAAACTTATCAAGGGTGGAATGCCGGCAAACTATGGAGGACGGCTAGCTTCTGTTTTGGATATTACCATGAAAGAAGGAAATAACAAAGAGTATCATGCACAGGGTGGCATTGGGGTTATATCTTCACGTCTAACGTTTGAAGGGCCAATCGTTAAGAATAAAAGTTCATTTATATTAACGGGCAGAAGGACCTACATAGACGTGCTCACAAAACCATTCATTAGTGAGACGAATGAATTTTATGGATCTGGATACTACTTCTATGATTTCAACGCTAAGGTAAATTGGCAACTTTCCGATAAGGACAGGCTGTATTTGAGCGGTTATTTTGGACGAGATGTATTTTCATACAACAATGCCAAGAGCAATTTTAAGGTTAACATTCCATGGGGAAATGCGACCGGATCTTTGAGATGGAATCATTTGTTTGGAGATAAATTATTTTTGAATACCACACTGGTTTATAGTGAGTATGATTTTGAATTTGGTGCTCAGTTTTCTCAGTTCGAGTCAAAGCTAAAATCAGGAATACGTGATTGGAATTTAAAAGCTGACTTCAACTATTTTCCATCAGTTCGACATACCGTAAAATTTGGGGTTCAGGGAATTCAGCACAAATTTACTCCAAGCAGCATGAGTGCAAAAAGTGGGGATACGGAATTTGACGCTGGAGAGATTCAACATGTATATGGCAACGAGTTTGGAATTTATGCTTTGGATGAATGGGATATTACAGAGCGCATAAAAATAAATGGTGGTTTCAGGCTTTCTATTTTCCAGCATATAGGGCCGTTTACAAGATTCATTAAGAATGATAAGGATCAAACAACCTCAGAGATTAAGTATGATCCACTTAAGCCGATCAAAACGTACATTGGGCCTGAGCCAAGAATTTCAGCTCGGTTTAAGGTTGATAAGCAATCGTCATTAAAATTAGGAGTGACACACAATTATCAATTCGTTCACTTATCTACGTTAGATGGGGTTTCTTTACCAACGGATGTTTGGTTTCCAAGTACTGATAAAGTTAAACCTCAGATTGGTACGCAATACGCCCTTGGATATTTTAGAAATTTTAAAGAAGAAACTTACGAAAGTTCCGTTGAGATTTATTATAAGGATTTGCAGAACCTTATTGAATACAAGGAGGGATCTCAACCTTCAGATAACATTAACGATAACGTGGATAACTACCTTACGTTTGGTACGGGATATTCGTATGGAGCAGAGTTTTTCTTTAAGAAGAGATTAGGAGATTTGACCGGATGGGTAGGATATACTTGGTCAAAAACATTTAGAAAATTCCCAGAAATTAACGAAGGTCGAGAGTTTTCAGCCAAATTTGATCGTAGGCATGATTTATCGGTTATTGCAACCTATGATCTTACCAAGCGTTGGTCATTTGGGGCTGCATTTGTGTATGCAACTGGAAGCAGTTTGACGTTGCCTATAGCCAGGTACTATTTTGAAAACAATATTATTACGGAATTCGGAGATCGGAATTGGTTTCGCATGCCTGCATATCACCGAGCAGATATTTCAGTAACATACAATGGTAAGGAGTATACGACGGTCGTTGATCCTGACACTGGAAAAGAAACAAAAAAGAAGAAGAGATTCGTCCATGGGTTTAATTTCTCAATTTACAATGTTTACAATCGTGCGAATCCATATTTTATCTATTTGGAAGACGAGGGGAATTTGACGCAGGGGACTTTGGATTTGGCGGCCTTCCAGGTTTCTTTATTTCCAATTCTTCCTTCTATCACCTGGAACTTTAAATTTTAAGAGTTTATGAAAAAGCTATTCAGGATTGTACAATACGTTGTTTTAGGAGCAATTGCTAGCTCCTGCCAGCAGGAGATTCAACTAGAACTTCCACCAGCAAAAGAGAAGTTTGTTGTAGAAGGCAGAATCCAGCCAAACTTGCCGCCAATTGTTGTTTTAACCAAAACGTCAAATTATTTTGACCCGGTGGATAGCGAAAGTTTTGCCAAGAGTTTTGTAAAAGATGCAAAGGTGTGGGTAGACGATGGGGAGACAAAAGAATCCTTATTAAGGATTTGTTCGCAAGATTTATCAGGACCGATGCTTGAAATAGTGGCAAATTATCTTGGTATTGATACTGCGACCTTATTGGCCTTGAATCTTTGCGCATATTCAACGCTAAGTCAAAGTATGTTTGGGGAAGTTGGAAAGAATTATAAGCTTACAGTGGAGTGGAACAACAACGAATATAACGCTTCTTCGGTCCTTCATAAACCTGTAGAGTTAGACTCTGTCTGGTACAAGGCACATGGCGGATTGGATTCGCTCGGTTTTGTTTGGGCTCAACTATCGGAACCTGGTGAAACATATAATTGGTATCGTTGGAGGACACAGCGTATTAATTCCTACACTTATGGCGAGAATAAGGGACAAATCAAGGATTTTATTTATGTAGCGCCGCGAGGTTCGGTATTCGATGATCGATTTATAAACGGCGTTTCATTTGATTTTTGGTATAATCGGGCAAGAGTAAATGGATCTAATCGGGAGGATGATCAAGGGGCAGAAAGAGGGTACTTTAAGCGAGGTGATACAGTTGCAATTGAATTTAGCTCAATAGATTACGAAACGTTTAAATTTATTACGGCTATGGAACGGCAGGTTGGTAGTAATGGCAATCCTTTTGCTTCACCAATCAACGTGCCAAGTAACATATCTGGGGGAGCATTAGGGCTGTGGGCTGCTTACGGTATTGCATACGATACTGTAGTTTGTCAGGATTAGGACTGATCCTAAAATTTTGGCCGGCCATTGTTTTGGAAGTGATTGCCCGATCAGCTTTTTTTCTACATTAGCAGGCAAGAAAAATGTAAATCGTTTAATTTATGAGCGACCAAATCGAAAAAGTCAAGTGTTTAATCATTGGTTCTGGACCCGCTGGATATACTGCGGCTATTTATGCTTCTCGGGCTAACATGCAGCCCATTCTTTATCAAGGAATGCAACCAGGAGGACAGCTTACTACCACCAATGAAGTTGAAAATTTTCCTGGATACCCAACAGGAATTACTGGCCCTGAGATGATGGTTGAGCTACAAAAACAGGCGGAAAGATTTGGGACCGACGTTAGAAGCGGATGGGTTACTAAAGTTGATTTTTCTGGTGATTTCCATAAGGTGTGGATAGAAGATAAAAAGGAGATTCATGCGGATACGGTAATAATTTCAACCGGCGCTTCTGCCAAATATCTTGGATTGGATTCAGAGCAACATTATTTGAAGGCTGGAGGCGGTGTTTCTGCTTGTGCTGTTTGCGATGGATTTTTCTATAGAAATCAGGAAACGGTTATTGTGGGGGCTGGGGATTCGGCTTGTGAGGAGGCGCATTATTTATCAAATATTTGTTCCAAGGTAACCATGTTGGTCCGTCGAGATGTATTCAGAGCTTCTAAAATCATGGCTGAACGTGTTAAAAATACACCGAACATTGAAATTTTGTTTAATACCGAAACAGAAGAAGTTTTAGGAGAAAATGATCTGGTTACGGGAGTTCGAGCTAGAAATAATAAAACTAATGAGTTAGTGGAGATTCCTTGTACTGGATTTTTTGTTGCGATAGGCCATATTCCGAATACGGAAATTTTCAAGCCGTATATTGATATGGATGAGACTGGATACATTGTCAACGAAAAAGGAAGTGCGAAAACAAACGTTAGCGGAGTTTTCGTTGCTGGTGATGCTGCGGATAAGGATTACAGACAGGCTGTTACTGCTGCGGGTACAGGTTGTATGGCCGCTTTAGATGCAGAACGATACTTAGCAGCTAAGGGACATTAGTCGTTGAAAAAGTAATCTGTTAGAATTTTTACACCTTTATTGTTATCGTATAATTTTTCTAGAATGCTGGTCCGTTGATCAACTTCTATTTGGCTAAAATCTTTGTTGAATAAAAAATGCGTCAATTCAACTGCATTTTTATCTGATTCTGGAATTATGCATAATTCGTCTAGGCCAGTTTCTTCTACCATTGGTGGATTTGCGATGCAGAATCTTCCCTGATAGAGGGCGTAAAGCAATTTTAATTTTATTCCGGTATTTTGAAAAGTGTACAAGAATTGAATTTGTGCGGTACTGATTAATTCAGTCATTCGTTCATGGGATACGTTGGCTTCCATCGATATGTTTGAATAACTCTCAATTTTAGCAGCCAATTCCTTGCTTGGGTTTTTACCTGCGATTATTACGGGGTAGTTGATTTGAGAAAATATGTTGTCGATTAGGTAATTGGCGGCCGTAAGGTTTTCCCCAACACTTAAATTTCCATGGTATAATATAAAGTCGCCTTGCCCGGTTTGAACGGCAATTTCGTCGTAAGGATGAAAGGACCCAAGTAGTTCTGCAGTACCAAATTTGTTTAGAAAATAATTTTGATCAGCTACAGACACGGTAAAAAGTCTATCAGCTTTGGCTAATATACTTTCGTATTTTTCAAGCTTTTGAAACTCATAATTGAAGTAAATACGTTTAGCAGCACCTTTTTCTACTAATTTAAGTCCTTCGTAATATTCATGTTCCACGTTTTGGCATCTAACAGCAACTTTGCGATCCTTAAGTTCAGGTTGTTCCAGAACAAAAGCAACCGCTAAAGACTCACAAAGGATTGGAGCATCAATACTTGCTAATTTTTCAATCAATTGTTTGCTGATTCTGGATTTAACAATGAACGGTTGTTTCGAAAGAAGTTTTAGCGGATTCATTTTTCGTCCGTAATAGAAAACTTCCTTGCACAACTTATCAAGAATTGGAGCCTGTTCGCGATTGTATAGATAACAATGCAAATAAACCTCAACCCCAGCTTCGGATAATTTCTTCACCTTATAAAACACATCAATTGCTCCGCCATAATCTGCCGGAAATGGAACATCGAATGAGATTATATGAAGAGCCTTACGTATGGTGTAGTTTTTTGGCGAAAATAGTCAATCAATTGAATATTCTTAAATGGGCTGAATTGTTGGTAAGAAAAGCAAGAAAGTGATTGTTGGTAATTGATAACAAAACGGGTGATAAAAAACTTCGAGAAGAACGTAAAGTTCGATCAGGTGTCTATCTTTGCAGCTTATGCAGAAGATGATTTTGATTCTTGATTTTGGATCTCAATATACGCAGCTGATAGCGCGCAGAGTGAGAGAGTTAAATGTGTATTGTGAGATTTATCCATACAACAATATTCCGGAAATAGCTGAAAATTGTAGGGGAGTAATTCTGTCGGGAAGCCCATTTTCTGTCTTTGATAGCGAGGCTCCTCAGCCTGATTTGACGCATATCAAAGGGAAGTTACCTTTGCTTGGAGTATGTTACGGAGCGCAGTGGTTGGCTCAAAAGTTTGGAGGTGAGGTAATGGCCTCTAAAATTAGGGAATACGGTAGAGCAAATTTATCACATGTTGATAGTCAGAATCAATTGCTTCAAGGAGTTAAAGTTCGCTCGCAAGTTTGGATGTCGCATGGTGATACCATTGCAACAGTGCCTGGAGATTATCAGATAATTGCTAGTACAGACAATGTAAATATTGCAGGATATGCAGTGGCTAACGAAAGTACTTTTGGAATCCAATTTCATCCGGAGGTTTATCATTCAGAGGACGGATCCAAATTGCTAGAAAACTTTGTGGTGAACATTTGTGGATGTAAGCAAGATTGGACACCAGATTCTTTTGTTGATACTACCGTAGCGTCGTTGAAAAAACAACTAGGGGAGGATAAGGTTATTCTTGGTTTGTCAGGCGGAGTAGATTCTTCTGTAGCGGCGATGCTTTTGCACAAGGCCATTGGGTCAAATTTGCACTGCATTTTTGTAGATAATGGTTTGCTGAGAAAGGGCGAGTTCACTTCGGTTCTTGATGGTTATCAAGGAATGGGACTGAATGTTCAAGGGGTGGACGCCAGTGCACGGTTTTACGATGCGCTGAAAGGAGTGGAAGATCCTGAGGCTAAAAGAAAAGCTATTGGTAAAGTGTTTGTCGATGTGTTTGACGAAGAATCAAAGAAGGTGGATGGTGCCAAATGGCTTGGTCAAGGAACAATCTATCCAGATGTTATAGAGTCTGTTTCTGTTAAAGGTCCATCAGCAACTATAAAGTCGCATCATAATGTCGGT
Organism: Flavobacteriales bacterium; assembly: GCA_020631555.1. Taxonomy (GTDB): domain Bacteria; phylum Bacteroidota; class Bacteroidia; order Flavobacteriales_D; family Parvicellaceae; genus JAHDGY01. The sequence continues at coordinate 49,157 of JAHDGY010000005.1, forward strand.
GGATTGCCGGATTACATGTTGTTAAAGGTGGTAGAACCTTTACGCTCACTGTTTAAAGATGAGGTGCGCAGGGTTGGGGCTTCAATGGGCTTGCCAGATACTATTTTAGGAAGACATCCGTTTCCTGGGCCGGGGTTAGGAATAAGGATATTAGGAGAAGTCACAGTGGAAAAGGTACAGGTTTTGCAACAGGTGGATAAAATATTTATTGACGGGTTGAAAGCAAGTGGCTTATATAACGACGTATGGCAGGCAGGGGCAATCCTATTACCTGTTCAATCCGTGGGTGTTATGGGAGATGAAAGAACTTATGAAAATGCTGTAGCTTTGAGAGCGGTGACTTCAACTGATGGAATGACTGCCGACTGGTGTCATTTGCCTTATGAATTTTTAGCTCAAGTTTCAAATGATATAATAAATAAGGTGAAAGGAATTAATAGAGTAACTTATGACATTAGTTCTAAGCCTCCAGCTACTATTGAGTGGGAATAAATAATGCATAGAATCAGAATCATACTGTTGTTGCTGACACTTTTGACGTCTGGCTACTTATTTGGTCAGTCGGGCGATGTGCCAACTAAAAAGGTTTCAGGAAAGATTTTTCATGTTCACACCGTGAAAAAGGGTCAGACTTTGTATGGTATCTCCAAAATGTACGATGTGACTATTAATGAAGTTTTGGAATCCAACCCTGGGAAAGATCAAGGATTAAGTATTGGAGATTCTCTACTAATTAAGGCTAATGACAAGGTTACTGTCACGTCTGATGGAGGTGCAAGTGGGACATTGGAAACTGTTCAAAACAAGGTAAACCAACAGGTCGCAGTTTCTGACAGCACGTTGGATTCCGCGTTTGTTAATATTCATTCAAAGCAAGAAGTTACTGATTCGGTTGCAAAGGACTATGTGTTGCACTCCGTTAAGGGGGGAGAGACTTTGTACAGCATTGCGAGGCTGTATAGCGTTGAGCCATCAACGTTGTTGGTTCTAAACAACCGGTTAGCTGATAAATTAAGTATTGGCGATCATGTTAAAATCCCAATTGAGGCATTTAAAAAAGCAACGGCTAACACGGATAAGGAGGTGATTCCAGAAAAGAGAATACCAGTAAATCCAATTGAAGGACCTGGGGACAGTATTATTCTTCATAGAGTAAAGCTAGGCGAGACTATTTATGGTTTGGCAAAGCAATACAATGTTAAGGAAGACGATATCGTTCGCGTGAATGATGGATTACCATTTGGATTAAAATGGAGAATGAAGGTAAGAATTCCGCTAAAGCGCAAGTCTGTTAATGAGGAAATCAATGAAGCAAATACCGTTGATAGTGTATATGAGGAACCTGTTTCTGATGTTAGATTAATTGGACATCAATCTTCATTAAAAGGGTCTTACAATGTTGCAATTATGTTGCCGCTATTTCTGAAGGAGCAAGCAGACTTGAGCCGTAATTGTGATGCCGCCTGTCCCATGTACAAACGCACTGAAAAGGCAATGAATATGTATTTGGGCGCTATGTTGGCTATCGATTCAATGAGAAAGAGAGGCCTGTCTTTGCAAGTTTATGTTTATGACACACGCCATGATACCTCAGTTGTTTCAAAAATTCTTAAAAAATCGGAATTGGCCGGAATGGATTTGATTTTCGGACCTTTATACAGTAGAACTTTATTGCAGGTAGCTCGTTATGCTCAGCGCAAAGGAATTCGAATTGTTTCTCCAGTTGCCTTTAATAATAAGATTTTGTTTAAAAGAGATCTCGTAACGAAAATGTTTGCTTCTCGTCATACCCAACTTATGGGATTAGCAGACTACATTGCACGTCGACATGTTAAAGACAATATTATGTTGTTTAGGAGTTCTGCCAAAAACGACAAGAAGATGAGCGATTTGATGGGGGAAGGAATTCAAAGCAAATTGGAACAATTCGGAGATAGTTCGTCCCATATAAAAATTCTGTCCTTGGCAACTGGAGTAAATGGCTTTATAAGTATTTCAAGTCAATTTACTGTGGAAAGGACTAATGTATTGGTAGTTCCGTCTGCTGACAGGGGATACGTAAGTAATTTTTTGACCAGGTTGAACTCTACTTATAACAGCAGTCCTATGTTTAGAAGCTGTGAATTTGTGGTTTATGGTTTGGAAGAATGGCTGCGTTTTGATAATATTGACGTCCATTACAAAGAGAAATTTAACGTTCACTTACCAACTTCTCAGCTTATCGATTATAGGCTTCCGGCATCCGTTGAGTTTATTAAGAGTTACAGAGCTAAGTTTCATACTGACCCTAGCAAACTTGCTTTTATGGCTTTTGATGTAATGTATTTTCATCTGAAAGGAATGCGGATAAATGGAACTAACTTTCAAAGAATATACTCTTCTGCCAGTGAACGTTCATTACAAACCACATTTTCCATCCGGCAAACAGGAGCAGGTAGTGGTTATGAGAATAAGCACGTGGATGTAGTTCGGTACAATGAGTTCAACCTGGAGCGGGTCCGCTAGGTAAATCCTGAGTTTTTACACAAAAATGCAAGACAATCAATTATTAATTGGCGGAAAGTGGGTCGTTTTCGTAGGGATACACCAGAAACTCTGGCCCCATATTCGGACTGTAGTTATAAGGCTGTGAGTGTTCCGTCGAAATAAGTAATGGTACAACAACTTCGATGGTCGATTCAACAGATTGCACACTTTGACCCTCTGTTCTGATATTTTTGTAAATCAGAACAGAGGCAGTGATGATGGAAAAATATAGCAAGGTAATCATTACTCTATTCATAATAATATTGCATCTATTTAAATAGCACAACAGAAAAGAGTTGTGGTTTATTGTGTCCTGATCAAATATTTTTTCGAAAAACGAGACCAGGACACCAAACCAATAATATCATTAAACTAAACTGTTGCTCCAAAATTTGATCAGGCGCTAATTGTTTCCAAAGCGGCGTTCATGTTCCGAACCGCTTCTGCACTTTTAGCCATAAGTTCTTTTTCTTTATCATTTAGATTGACGTTTACAATTTCCTCAACACCATTTTTTCCAATGATACAAGGAACTCCGACACAAATGTCGTTTAAGCCATACTCGCCTTCTAATAATACAGAGCACGGAATCATTCGTTTCTGATCGTTAAGAATACTGTCAACCAAATATGCTACGGATGCTCCAGGCGCATACCAGGCCGAAGTTCCAAGCATTCCCGTGAGCGTTTTTCCTCCAACCATGGTTGCAGCAGCTACTTCATCCAGTTTATCATTTGATACAAAGTTAGATACCGGTAAACCATTATATGTTGCTAATCTGGTAAGAGGAATCATCGTGGTATCACCATGTCCTCCGATTACCATCCCATGAATATCATTTGCTGGTTTGTTTAAAGCTAGAGACAGGTAACACTTAAATCGCGAACTATCAAGAGCTCCGCCCATTCCAATAACGCGATTTTTTGGCAGTCCGCTTTCCTTTAGTGCAAGGTATGTCATCGTATCCATTGGATTAGATACAATTACAATAATCGCATTTGGAGAGTGCTCAAGGATGTTATTGGTTACGGTTTTAACAATTCCAGCATTTACTCCAATAAGTTCTTCCCTAGTCATTCCAGGCTTTCGTGGTACTCCTGATGTGATTACTACGACGTCACTATCTTTTGTTTTAGAATAGTCGTTTGTGCTTCCAGAAATTCTAGTATTGAATCCTAAAGTTGTTGCAGTTTGCATCATATCCAGAGCTTTTCCCTCTGCATAATTTTCTTTGATGTCCACTAAAACAACTTCACTCGCGATTCTACGGTAAGCTATTGCGTCGGCGCTAGTTGCACCAACATTTCCGGCTCCGACTACGGTAACTTTCATGCTTTTTTTTATTGAATTAATTAAAGGATCATAAAAATACGAAATAGGATTCATTTGCAATTCAGCTTTTATTCGGTCCGTTTACGAATTAATTATAGTTTTATACTCAGTAATTTCGCCCGAAAGCCTTAACTCATTAAGTCCATCAGGCAACCCATATATTGATTTACGTCTAATTACCGATTAAAACTGATTTGTCTGCTATAAACATGGATAGGATTATCGACGGGTGCATTCGTGGAGAACGACTGGCCCAGAAGAAGGTCTATGAGATGTTTTATAGCAAAATGATGGGGGTGTGTAAGCGATACACAACCGATGATGATGAGGCAAAAGACGTTTTACAGGAGAGTTTTATCAAGGTTTTTGAGAAAATTGGTCGATTTAGTAGAGAAGGATCTTTTGAAGGATGGGTTAGACGAATTGTTGTGAACACGGCAATTGATTTCATTCGAAAAAAGAAGAAGGAGGGAACTCGGGTGAGTGATGTACAAATCGCGGATACAGAGCCTGATGATTTTGGAGAGGAAGTTGAAAGTAAATATGGCAACCTTGGGGTAAAGGATGTCGTTGAAGCAGTTAAACAACTTTCTCCGGCTTACAGAGCAGTGTTTAATTTATACATTATGGAAAATTATACGCATGCGGAAATTGCTGAAGATCTGGATATAAGTGTAGGATCTTCTAAATCAAACCTGGCGAAAGCCAAAATGAATTTGAAGAAGATATTGAAACGGAGATTGATCAAAACCTATGAATAAATTAGATCCATTTGAGAAGTTGATGAAGGGAAAGCTTGATGGTTTTGAGGTTCCTTATAATGCCAGCCATTGGGATGAAATGTCATCCATATTAGACAGTCAAAAAGGGGGGCACTTCACGTCATCTAAAATATGGCTTATCGGAGGCATTGTTGCGATCGCCGCTGCTACAGCATTTGTAGTATCATCTAATAATAGTGCGGAGCCGATTCAGTCCGGAACTCTTAGTATGATCGAAGAGGTACATCTTCCTAAGTCCGACTTGGAGAGAGCGGAAATTGAGGCGGTAACCAAGGTTGAAAGATTTGAAGAGTCTGTCTCGACAAACAATGAAGTAGAGCAGAAAAAGAGTGCTGAAGACCTTGTAGAGACGAAAGAAAATAATTCGGAAATAAATTCTGTCCTTGCTGAGGAGCAAGACGCCGTTGACGCTGTGAAGACCTTGGAAAATGAAGGAAATCATGATCTAGTGATGTCGAAGAATAATTCGCAGGATGATAAACAGCCAGAGCGACTAAAAATCAAACCTTTTGCGGCGTTTAATATGCAAGTCACCCGGAATTGTGGTGAGTCGGTTGTAATGTTTAACGTTAAAGAACCCATTAAAGACGCAGAATATATTTGGAATTTTGGTGACGGTGAAACATCAACTGAGCGCAATCCGAAACATCATTTTGTGAATCCGGGCGAGTATAGAGTTAATTTGACGGCGAGGTCCAATTCGGATCACTCAAGCTTGGAAAAATCTTCTGATCAAATTATTGTAGTGCTCGAATCGCCTGAAGTTAGTTTCGATTGGGACTTTGTTGGAGACCCTATGGAGGCAAGTTTGGTGAAATTAAAGGGACACAGTGATAATATAACCAAATGGACTTGGACGGTTTCTGATGGAAGAACGTTCTCAGGTCCTTCACCTGAAGTTAAGTTTACTAGAAAAGGCAATTACGAGGTTCGCTTAGTTGTTGAAAATGAAAATGGTTGTCAAGGCAGCGTGTCTAATGACATTGTAATCGATAAAGATTATAATTTATTGGCTCCTACCGCTTTTACCCCAGATGGAGATGGACGAAACGATGAATTCATGCCTGTAGCATTGACCGTACTTCGTACCCAATTTGTGATGCGCGTATATGATAGGTCAACGTTGATTTTTGAAACATCTCAAGCCGACATGAAGTGGAATGGAATAAGTCAAAGAACCGGAAAGCAATGCCTTAACGGAGCCTACGTATGGTACGTGAAGACGGTTAATGATGTTGGGGACCAGGAAGAATATACCGGCACGGTAGTTTTAACAAGATAAATACACTATTTTTAGTAAAAAAGAAATCTTGAGTTACACCTTACTGCGTTGTGCAGCTAGGTGTTGGCCCAAGAACGTGTCTTACTGAAGTACTGGTGGACGCATTTGTGTAATTAATCTTAACTGCCCATTCTTAGAATATTTCAAATAAATTTATCAACTACAACGAATTGAATTGAACAGCATATGTTTGGTTACAGGCTAATTAAGTTCATCCATTCCCCATTTTACCACCCACTTGAAAGCTTATTTACTATTCGCCCTAATTTCAATTTTATCTGTTGATGCTCACGCGCAAACTCACTTTGTGGAGTTTTGTGTTTCAGAGTTGTTCAATGAACAGGATGCAGCGAAACTACAAAGTGCTTTAAAGGCACTTAAACTGGATCGAATTCGCGTTTCCCTTTCAGAGCGAAGAATATTGGCTTACTCCTATAGTCAAATGGTTACTGAGCAAATAGTAGAAGCCTTAAAAGATATTGGGTTTTCAGCAAATTGTATTCATCTAGGAGTGCAATATAGAGATCCACACTATAACCTGTCTCAAGACGCTTGCAACCTTGCAACACGCTCTTCGGCATCAGGTAAGGAGTTTGTGCTTTTATTGTACGAGCCCGTATCGATAATTCAAGCTGAAAAGTTGAATGATAAAATCGTTCATCAAGCTGAAAGCAAAAGATTGCAGACATCAGGAATTCGTTCAATAAAAGTTGATTTACAGAACAAGAGAAGGTTGAGAGTTCATACAGATCCAGGCCTTAATAGGTCGCAACTAAAAACAATGTTGTATCGAGCCGCAAATGAACTGCGAGTAAAGGATATTGCCGAATTCTATGTTCAATAATTTGCGAAAAATAGTTTCTATCAGATTGAAACTTGCAGCCTTGAGCATTGCATGGCTGGGCACAATCAAACCTTGTGAAGCCCAATGTCCAAATGATAATACGTTTATTGGTCAAAATCTTACTGTTACTTGTCCGGGAAGTACAACCTTGTCAATGAGTACGGGCGATTACGTTATCTTGAATGTGACTACGGGAAACGTATATTCGGTTTCAACGTGTGGAGGTTCACAGTGTAATACGCGTCTTACTTTATCCAATTTAAACGGGACGGTTTACGCCACAAATGACGATGGATCTGGTATAAACTGTGGATCTGGAGAATCACAAATAACTTGGTATTCAGATGTTACAGGTCCTATAGCGGTGTTGCTGGATGATCAGAATTGTGGGCATCTTGGGTGTGCTGGAAACTCGGTTACAATTACTTGTTCACAACCTCCAAGTAACACTTCTGTTTGTGGGGCATACGACTTGCCTGTTGCCGGGTCTTGCCAATATCTCAACTTTGATAATACTCAGGTTGGAAGCACCTTTGGCTTTTTGCCTTCCTGTTCATCTTTTCAAGGAAATGATCTTTGGTTTAAAGTAGTTGTTGGCAGTTCCGGCGGAGTCAAAATTGAGTTGTCTGCTGATGGAATGGATGATTCCGGCTTGTCTCTATATACTGGAACGGGTTGCAATAATTTGGTTGAAGCCCAATGCGACGATGACAGTGGTCCAGGTTTAATGTCGGCAGTTGAAGGGGCTTATCCTGAAGGCACAGAGCTGTGGATAAGAGTATGGGGATTTGACGGGCAACAAGGTAGCTTCAATATTTGTGCTTACGACTATACACCAGTTTATACTGCACAAGATTGCAATTTGGCTATTGACATTTGTCAAACGAACGGATTTACAATTTCTTCCACAGGATCTGGCCAGGTGCAAGAAATGAAACCAGTTTGGTCCACAGGGGGAACCGTGGGAAATCCAAATTCTCCTCCTGGTAGTAGTGGTAATTCCGGATGTTTGCTGGATGGGGAATTAAACAGCACGTGGCTTTTGCTTACCGTTTCGAAAGACGGATTGTTAGAGTTTGTTTTTGGTGCCAATGGAACACAGTCAGGATTTTATGATTGGTCGATGTGGCCATTCAACGACAATTGCGTAGATATTGCTAGTGAAACCGTTGCACCTGTGCGGTGCAATTACAACGGGGTAAGTTACGGCGGAACAGGTATAGTAGATCAAATACCAACAGGGGGTGATTCTCAGAATTATGAAGCGGCTTTAAACGTCAAATGCGGTGAACAGTATATCGTGTGCTTTTCCAATTGGAGCGCAGTAAATACTAGCGTTGATATAAGTGTTTCGGGTACAGCTGATGTGTCCTGTATTTCAGTACCAAAATTGGCTGTACAGGATGTGACCATTTGCAAAGGAGATTCTGCAACGCTCAGCGTAGCAGGTGCCGATGTTTACACTTGGACTCCAAATAACTCGTTGTCAAGCTCAACAGGATCAAACGTTTTGGCTTCACCTCAAAATACCCAGACTTACACTGTAACCGGTTCAACGGGTTGCATTTCGTCCGACACAACAGTAACGGTTTTCATAGATCAATTACCTAACTTATCAGTAATTAGCTCGGATCCCTCCACTGGAATTTTCGTAAATGGTCCTGATTTTTTTATTTGCCAAGGCAATCAAATCCATTTGCAAGCTCAAGGTTCAAATTTAGGTTCATATACATGGCTGGATCAAGGAAACTCTGGATTGAGTTGTACTTCATGTTCTGCCACAACTGTTACTCTACCAGGGCCTGGTAAGTTCAATTATTCTGTGATCGGATACAGTGCTAATGCCTGTGCTGATACGCTTCATTTGACAATTGAAACATCGGATGGTCCCAAGGTTGCTATTAGCGATACGTCATTTTGTTGGGGTGATAGCGTACTTTTGGTCGCCAAAGGAGCATCTCAGTATTCTTGGTTTCCAGCTACAGGTTTATCGACCACCATTGGAGATTCTGTAATTGCTATTCCGAATTCCACTGCAATTTATTCTGTAGTAGGTTCACAGCTTGGATGTAAAGATGATACTGCCCGAATAGTCGTAACAGTTTTGCCCGAATTGGAGGTAGATTTTACTATTGCTGGTAGCTTTTGTGTCGATGGGGATGGGCTCAACTTTTTATCTCTGGTTTCCGGGGCAACAAGTTCGTCTTTGTACAAGTGGACGTTTTCCGGTTCAAACCAACAAACTATTGCGGGTGTGACTGCAACAGGGATTACTTGGCCAAGTTCAGGGACTTTTCCGGTGCAGCTTTCAGTTTCTGACGCCCTTTGTTCAGAAACTAAAGTTATGGATGTTACTATTAGAGCTAAGCCTAGTGTAGTTGCGGTAGCTAACAATTCAGGATGTAGCGGGGCGCAGGGTACAATCACAGCTGGAGGTGGAACAGGTTCTTATTCTTGGAATGCTGGCCAGTACATTGGCAAAGGGCCACATCATGTAGATACGGGAACTTATAATGTCGTTTTTACTGATGGTTGGGGGTGTGAGGCAAAAGACACGGTAGTTCTAGTGGAAGCCATGCCTATATCCATTTCAGTATCTTCAACGGACATATTTTGTGGTGGGTCTGGAACAGGAAGTGTGGCTGTTAACAATACAATTGGGGGAACGCCACCATATACCTACATATGGACAGGTGGGCTTGGAGTTGGTCAATCTCATTCGGCAGTACCCGCTGGAAATTATCAGGTAACCGTAGTGGATCAAAACAACTGTCAAGATTCGACGAGTGTAGTGGTAGAGGATATGACGTCTTTACAAATTAGTTCTTCCTATTCCAATCCAACTTGTGCAAATACACCAACCGGTAGTATTAGTCTGAATGTTTCTGGAGGCAGCGGGCCCTATAATTACAGTTGGTCCGGAGGTTTGACGGGCCCCAATCCAATGGCAGTTTCAGCGGGCACTTATACATGTATTGTTTCAGACCAAGGCAATTGTTTCACTACCGTGGCAATATCACTGGTTGATCCCAACCCGGTGAAAATTATATCTATATCAGCTACTGATCCGACCTGTTACGGTGCGTCCAACGGTGGAGTAACTGCCAATGCTGCAGGAGGAACTGGTGGCTTGGCTTACATATGGTTAGGAGTTGGAAATGGAGCTACGCAAGTTGGCGTTTCAGCTGGGACATATAAGGTTTATGCTTACGATACTAACGGATGCGCTGATAGTGCTTCAATTATTGTTTCCAACCCCGACTCTTTGCAAATTTCAATCTCCAAAACAGACATTTCCTGTTATGGTTTGAGCGATGGTTCGGCTGTAGCAACGGTAGTGGGAGGAACTTCTCCGTATTCTTATCAGTGGAATGCCGATGGAGGTTTGGTTTCCGGAAATGTAGCTACAGGATTGTCTGCTGGTAATCCAGCTGTTACGGTTACAGACAGCAATGGATGTTCTTCCATTCAAACAATCTCTCTAATCGCGCCAATACAGATAAACGTTGTTGCAACATCCACCTCGGCATCCTGTGGAAATGGTGATGGTCAAGCTTGCGTGTCCATTTCGGGTGGAAAATCGCCGTATTCTATTGTTTGGGCTGACCCTTTACAAAGCACCACCTCTTGCGCGAACAATTTGTTTGCTGGTAATTATTTAGTTGCGGTGACAGATGCAAACGAATGTGTAGGTTCAGCACAGACTGTTGTAGAGGATGTGGGGGCTCCAATAGCAAGTGTACACAGCTTTACCGACGTAACTTGTGCTGGATTGTCAGATGGAAGTGCTACGATTTCGGTTGCTGGTGGCACTCCACCATATTCCTACAGCTGGACGTCTGGCCAAGTAGGATCTGCTATTTCCAATAATGCACTATCCGTGGGATCACACTGCGTAAATGTAGCTGATCAAAACAATTGTATTGCAACCGTGTGTGTTTCCATATCCGAACCCGATTCATTGATGGGAGTTACAATCGTTAAAAGTCCTGCTAATTGTGCTGAAAGCTGCGATGGACAATCGATTGTATTGGTTTCCGGTGGAACACCTCCTTACACATATAATTGGAGCCACGGGTTGGGGTCAACAGACTCTGTTGTTGGAATGTGCTCTGATTTAAGCTACAGTGTCCAAATAAAAGATGTGAATAACTGTAAGATTATCGATAGTATTTCGTTGGCCAGTCCCAGTGCAATTTCTATTTCGTCGTCGCTTCAGAATCCAAGTTGTTTTGGTTTTGCTGATGGTTCAATCGATATTTCAGTGGGCGGTGGCACACCTCCTTATTCTTATCGGTGGAATGATGGTAATACTTCAGAAGATCTTGCCGGTTTGGCTTCGGGAAATTATAAAGTGGTGCTCGTTGATTTTAAGGGATGTGAAGACTCTACGATGGTTTCTCTCATTGATCCCAATCCGATTGCTCTGACTATTTCAGCGAATAGTGCTCATTGTGGAAAGGCGGATGGGAGTATTTGTGTTACACCTTCCGGAGGAGATGGCATTTTTACCTACCATTGGAGCGATCCAAATAGTCAAACGATGAGTTGCGCGAGTAGCTTATTTGCGGGAAGTTATCAATTGCAAATCACAGACGGCCAGCAGTGTTCATTGGATACAACTATATCTGTTCAGAATATTCCCGGACCAGCGGTGTCAACGGCAGTTATTTCAAATGCTTCGGGAAATGGACTGTGCGATGGTGAAATTGAAGCATTGGCTTCCGGAGGAATTCAACCATACGCCTATCAATGGGATCACGGAAATAGTCCGTTAACCACTGCTGCTTATGGATTGTGCGCAGGAATGTATTGCGTAGAAGTTGAAGACGCCTTTGGTTGCAAAAATGTGGCTTGCGCAGCCATTACAGAACCAGATCCGTTGGTGATTAGTACCACGACAACCGGCACCCGTTGTTTTGGCAAATGTAATGGTACTGCGGAAGTAAATGTTTCCGGAGGAATTCCACCGTATCAATATTACTGGGGTCATGGAGCAACCTCCAATAAATTAACTGGTTTGTGTGCCGGTAAATACTACATTACCGTTTACGATGCAAATCAAGTTGCTGTCAATGATTCGCTAATAATTTCCGAACCAGCTGAAATCCAGGTTTTGGAAGTTTCCACTTTGGATGTTTCGTGCTTTGGTCAATGCAATGGGGCGTTGGGAGCTTCTGCAATAGGTGGGTCAGGAACGTTAACTTATGAATGGAATTCAGGAAGTTTAGTAGGTTCATCGCAATTAGGTTTGTGTTCAGGGCAGTACGATTTGGTGATTACGGATGATAGTCTCTGCCAACAAACAGTTTCAGCCATTTTAAAAGAACCAAAAGCTTTAAGCTTACAATTTGGAAGTACAGCAGCTAAATGTGGTCAACCAAATGGCCAAGCATGCGTTTCCGTATCGGGAGGAAGTGGCGGTTATACGATAGCCTGGAACGATCCATTGGCTCAATCAAGTTTATGCGCATCGGGGTTGTTTCCAGGCGCGCATTTAGTTCGAATTCAGGATGCAAATGGGTGTTTGGACTCAGGTACTGTGATTGTACAGAATGAGCCAGGGCCTACAGCGCAAATCGGTATTGTTTCAGAGCCTTCGTGTGCGATGAGTTGCGATGGCGTTGCGCAGGCTGCCAACATTGGAGGACTGCCTCCATTTACTTACACTTGGAATGAAAATTCGGCAAATAATTCTGAACTGCAATATGGATTGTGCGCTGGCAAACATAGTGTGCAGGTTGTTGATGCAAATGGTTGTATTTCTGTTGATTCCGTTCTGATGTCTCAACCATTGGAGGTGGATGCCGTTGTCTCAGTTTTGGATGCTGCATGTTTCGGACAATCGAGTGGAACTGCAAAGGCCATTGCAGTTGGGGGCACAATTTCGATGGATTATTCTTACCAGTGGTGGGACAGTTTGTTCACTAACGTGTTAGCAAATGGAAACTCTTTAACTACTGTTTATCAAGGTAAATACTGGATGTTGGCAAAAGACGATAATGGTTGTGTAGATACTGTTCCTGCTGTAGTGTCACAATCTGATGAAATTAAGGTGGTTACATCTATAAAGAGTGCTAATTGTGGGCAGGCTACTGGAGCGTTGCAAATTGACACCATTTTAGGTGGTAGTGGAACTTTCGATCCAGTAATTTGGAAAGATGAAAATTACTCAACAGTTGCTAATACAAGTGCAGTTGTGGCTGGTCAGTATTGGGCCTTGGTTGCAGACCATACTGGCTGCAGAGATTCTACCGTTGCGGTGGTTTCCGATTCTAGTGGGCCGGTATTAACTCTTACTTCCCATCAAAATGCACGGTGTTTTGATGTTTGTGATGGAAGCGCGAATGTCTCAATATCAGGAGGGGTAGAGCCGTATTCGATAAATTGGTTGCCCGCTATTTATAATTTGCCGGATAGCTCAAGCGTAGAAAATTTATGTGCAGATAAATACAGCGTAATAGCTATTGATCAATATGGTTGTGCAGGGACAATTACTTTTGAAATAGAAGAACCTACAAATTTGTCTGTGGCCGTGACTAACAGTGCGGCTTCGGGATATGGAATTTGCGATGGAACTATTCAATTACAGGTGTTTGGTGGAACATCTCCGATAAGTTATACATGGTTTGAGGACTGTGGGTTTGGACAGCAGCTTGAAAGTTCTGCGGCCAACACTCAGGGGTTGTGTGTAGGTAGTTATGGGGTTGTGGTATCAGATTTTAAGGGGTGTTCAGATTCGCTTTGCATAGAAATATCACAGCCAGATTCTATCCAGATTCAACTAGCCACAAAAGATACCCGGTGTAATGGAAGTTGTGATGGTCAAATTACGGCACAAGCAACAGGTGGTGTAGGACAAGGTTATACTTACAATTGGTTTTCCGGAGGTTTTCCCGGAGTATTTATAGGGCAAACTAGCTCTACTGCCAATAATCTGTGCCCAGGAACCTACTATGTAGTCGTTGCAGATTCTAGCGGTGTTCAGACTATAAGCGCAGAAGTTGGTGTTGGAGAACCGTCTGCAATTGACGCCACAGTCAATATTACAAGTAATTATAATGGGGCCCATATTAGCTGTTTTGGTTATTGTGACGGATCTGCAGAGGTAATAGCTAGTGGAGGAATCGGTAGTTATTCTTTTGAGTGGGGCATTCAGTCTGGTGCACAGGCTACTGCAATAGCAAACGGACTTTGTTCAGGGTTGCATCAAGTTGTTGTGCAAGATCTCAATAAATGCAGGGATACATTTTTTGTCACATTGGTAGAACCCGACGAGCAGAAAATCAACATTAGTAATTCAAATGTTTCTTGTTTTGGTGCTCAAGATGGTTCAGTTACAGCTACGGTTGCAGGTGGGACAGGGCAGATGAACTACTTGTGGGACGATCAAAATTTTACGACTTCAAGTTCAGTTTCTGGACTGGATAAGGGGGATTACTGCGTTGTAGCAACCGATGCCAATGGTTGTCAATCCACCAAATGTTCTAGAATTGAGGAGCCTATTCAAATGAACCTTTCATCTTATTCATCAGGAGCAAAATGTGGTCAAAACAGTGGTACTGCTCAAGTTATCGTAACAGGAGGAGTCGGGCCATTTTCTTACCTCTGGTCGCATAATCAGCGAACTTCTCAAGAAATTGATTCATTGCTGGCGGGGTGTTATACGGTGCAGGTTCAGGATTCATTGCAATGTGTAGATTCACTTGAAATTTGTGTTCAGGATCTTGGTTCGCCATCGGTAAGTGTATTGACAAAAGGGAATGTTCAATGTTATGGAGGTAATGACGGCTTTGCACAATTGTCGGTTTCGACGGCCAAGCCTCCGTTAACATACCGTTGGTTCGATTCAACTGGATCACAACTTAACCAGGTTACGGTAAGTGCACTTGGACTTTCTGCTGGAAGCTACACCGGCGAAATGGTTGATACAGATGGTTGCAAAGCGTCTGTAGTTGTTGCGATTTCACAACCCGATAAATTGACCACTACTTTAGCCACTAGTTCGGATGTTAGTTGTTTCGGAGAATGCGATGGAAGTGCTTCGGTTATTGTTTCAGGTGGAGTTACTCCTTATACCTTCAGTTGGAACGATTTTTCAGCGCAAAATTCCAGTTCGGCAACTAATTTTTGCCAAGGTGATTATGCCGTTCAAGTCACCGATCAAAATGGGTGTTCTCAATCTCAATCCGTTTGGATTGCCCAGCCAAGCGAGTTTAAAATTGAAGTCAGTACTACCGATGCATTTTGTGGTACAGCTTCAGGCACGGCAACTTTAAACACTCTACAAGGAGGATTTGGAACTTTGAATTATGCATGGAACAATGATCCTTCTGAAAATTCTTCATCGTCTAGTAACATATTGTCTGGTAATTATTTGGTAACGGCAACGGATCAAAATGGATGCACAGCTGTTGATAGTTTTTCGATTACGGATATTCCTTCTGCTACCGCGACGATTTCCAATATCAAACACGTAAGTTGTTTTGGTGGATCTGACGGAAGTTTAACGGTGTCAATGGGTGGTGGAGCAGCGAGTCCGCTTATTTACCAATGGTTCAAAAAAAATGGCAATTCTTATAGCTCGATTAACCAGCATTCAAGCACTTGTTCAGGCTTGACAGGAGGGGAGTATTACGTTGAAGTAATTGATAATAATGGATGTATGTCGACCAGCAATACGGTAGCGCTCTCAGAGCCAAAAGAACTCGTGTTGAACATAAGCGCCACACACGTTTTATGCAATGGAGAAAACAGTGGAACTGCAACGGTTAAGGTGAATGGCGGTTCGCCCGGGTATTTATTTCAATGGAATGATCCATTGGAACAGGTTTCCGCATCGGCGGTTAATCTTATCGCGGGAAATTATTCTGTTCATGTGAAGGATGGATCTGGTTGTCAAAAATCTGCGACGGTTCAGGTCAACGAACCCACGCCGATTACGTTTGATTCTACTGTTGTTAATTCAAATTGTGGTCAATCCGACGGATCAGCTTGCATAGCATTAACGGGAGGTTTGGGCAGTTACCAGCATATTTGGCAAATGGATTCATCAGATGTCGATTGTCAATCCAACTTGAGGGCAGGAACATATTTGATCACCGTAAAGGATAATGGCCGTTGTGCTCAAAATTTCACGGTTGAAATTAGCGACAATGAAGGACCAATGGCGCAGATTGTTTCTAAGAAGAATCCAACGTGTTTTGGCAGTATGAATGGATCGGCCACAATTGATATGATTAGTGGAAACGGAAGTTTTTTCAGCGTACAATGGGATCAGAATACGGGAGGCCAAATAACTCCAACGGCATCCAATCTTTCTGCAGGAGTCTATACCGTCGCAATTACCGATGGTTTTGGTTGTATGGCATCGGCGTCGGTAACCATTGAAGATCCAGAAGATTTTAATGCTATTCAGTCGATTACTGATGTAACTTGCCCGAACGATTCGAATGGCAGTATCGGAATTAACATTATTGGAGGTACAGCTCCATATACTTACGATTGGCGAAATGCTACAAATATTCAAATCGGCAACAGTTCATTGGTAAATGATTTGCCATCTGGTAATTATAAATTGCTGGTTGAAGATGGAAATGGGTGTTCTTCAATTTTTGACTATGCTGTCGCAGAACCCGAAAAAATGCTCGCCACGATTTATGGAGTTGATATTTCTTGTTTTGGTCAAACCGATGGAAAAGCCTGGATTACAATAGAAAATGGTGTCGGACCATTTCAATACCAGTGGGACGACGCAACACAACAAACTGCCGATACTGCGTTTGGTCTTCAGGCTGGATCTTACAATTGCGTCATAACAGATGCTAAAGGTTGCATTGCAAGTGTTACAACAACAATTGAGGAGCCTCCCGTGCTGGAATTGGAGGTGGCGTCTTTAAAGAACATATCGTGCAACGCTGGATGCGATGGCGTAATTCACGTTAATGCTGCTGGCGGATCGGGTAATTTAAACTATTCGTGGAATGGTTTAGCCGCAGGTAATATTTTGAATAATTTATGTGCTGGAGATTATCAAGTAATTGCTAGCGATGCCAATGGGTGTTCTGTCGAACAAAATATTTCGTTGACCCAGCCTCAACCATTAGTCGTTCATACCAATTCTACAGATTTAAAGTGTTTTCAGGAATGCGTAGGCCAGGTAAATGCAGCTGTTTCGGGAGGGGTTTCACCTTATCACTACCAATGGAATACTCCAGGTTTAGATCAAACATCGTTGGTTGAGAACTTATGTGCAGGTAGTTATTCACTTGCCGTAACCGATCAAAATGGATGCATTCAAAATTCAGCAGCTTCAATCTCTGAACCACCTTCAATTGGTTTGTCAGGCGAAGTTTCACATGCGTCGTGTGGACAATCAAATGGACAAATCATCGCAAACGTTTACGGAGGAACTTCTCCATATGCTTACCAATGGAGCGATGCAAATACCCAAACAACGTCTTCGGTATTTGAGTTGTCAAGTGGTTGCTATACCTTCTCTGTGATTGACGCCCGAGGTTGTTTATACGATAGCTTAATTTGTATTAATGACCTTTCGGGACCTCAGTTGTCGGTTGCGACTAGTTCTGATGTTAGCTGCCACGGATATTCAAATGGTTCATTGTCATTAAATTTAAGCGGAGGGGTTGGTCAATCTATTTTAACTTGGTCGGACGATTCTGGGGATACAATTTTTACAGGCGGTAATGCTTTGACACAATCAAATTTATCTGGCGGATGCTATCAAATTACGGCAATAGATCAGTCTAATTGTGCAACTTCCTTATTGCATTGCGTTTCCGAACCAGCGCAAATAAATGCGGTTATCACTTTAAAAAAGGAAATTAGCTGTTTCGAGTCTTGTAATGGATCGGCTTTCGTTACTGCAACAGGTGGAGTTTCCAACTACAGTTATTCTTGGAGTACGGATCACGCTGATTCTGTAGTTTCTGGACTATGTGTTGGTGAGTTGGTTGTAGAAGTTTCGGATGGAAACGGCTGTCAAATCGAGGATACTATTTCTTTGGATCAACCCCAAAAACTAAAAGTTGTGCTGGACGAATTATCTCAAGTATCATGCTTTAATGCATGTGACGGTCGAGTGGAAACCAAAGTAACCGGTGGAATGATGCCGTATACTTACTCTTGGACAAATAGTGTAGTCAACTCCAATATTTTAACAAATGTTTGTGCTGATGAGATAACATTAGAAGTAACAGATTTAAATGGTTGCACAGATAACATTGAACTAAATATATTTCAACCAGAACAATTAGAGGCAAATTATTCGAGCGCACCAAGCACTTGCGGTGATTGCAATGGAGCAGCTTTTGTGCAACCTACCGGAGGTACGTTTCCATATATTTATCAATGGGCAGGATTAGGAAATTTGAGTGATTCTACTGCTACTAATCTTTGCGAGGGAGGTTATTTAGTCAATATTGTCGATGCTAATAATTGCTCGGTAGCCGTTAATATTCCGATAGAAGATCAACCCGGACCGAAAATCGACAGTATCGGTTTTAAGGCTCCTTTGTGTTTCGGCCACAAAACTGGTTCGGCCACTGTTTATGTGTCGGGAGGTAGGGTAGATGGAGGAGGATATTCGTATGATTGGGATAATGGACAAATTTCAGCTGATGCCACACAACTTGCAGCAGGATTACACTGTGTCGAGGTAGTTGACGATAATAATTGTTCGGTTACTGAATGCATTGAATTAACACAACCCCACAAATTGCTTGCAGTGCCAGATTTGGACCGGGTAATTTGTTTTAGAGATTCAACCCAATTATGGGCCAGTGGACAAGGGGGGATAGAGCCTTATGCAATAAATTGGAAGTCACATCCATTTAGTGGGGCTGGTCCAGTTCCAGTGTATCCTGTGGATACTACTGAATATTGTTTTTCCATTAGCGACAGTGTTAGCTGTCAATCATCGGATAGCTGCGTTATTGTTGGGGTACGACCCAAAATCTCACTATCGGTTCCTGAACGTTTGCTTGTTTGCAGTGGCGATAGCGTTTCAATCGAAGCTGAAGTGGTTGGAGGCACTGGAGGTCCGTACAATTTTATGTGGATAAATGAAAGTGATACGGTCCGATATCAGGATTCTAACCAGACTTCTGTTTTACACATTTTTCCAACCCAAGAATCGAATTATATCGTACAAGTTGGAGACGGCTGTTCTCCGGATGAACTGGATACAGTGAAAATCAGTCGGCATCCTTATCCAGTAGCTTTTATGGTTACCCCAGACTCTGCCGGATGTCCGCCATTTGAAGCACAATATATTGCTACTTCAGACATTGCTGAGTTTTATGCATTTAATGTCGGATGCGATTCTTCTTTTGAGCAGATTGGCCCTTCCGACCAATACTTTCATGAATACTCTGATTCTGGCACTTATGATGTGTGTTTATATGCGGTTTCAACTATTGGTTGTACCACAATCGTGGAAAAGACAGATTTTACTACTGTTTATCCGCAGCCAGATGCATATTTTAAAATTGCGCCATCCGCACTTTCTTTAACTTCTCCCGAGATTTGGATTACAGATTCGTCACAGGGTGGAGTTTTGTACGAATGGGATTTTGGGGATGGCAGATTATTGTTTGGGCATCCGGATTCCATTCTTGCCGATGGTCAGTTACTTTCGGGGCCAACTCATTACTATCAGGATACAGGTTCTTATACTATTGCTCTAACCATCGAAAGTGAAGATGGGTGCAGAGACAGTGTTGCTAAACAGGTTCATGTACTACAGGAATGGACCATGTATTTGCCAAACGCTTTCACGCCCAACGGCGATGGAATAAACGATGTTCTTTATCCAAGTTCAATGGGTGTGAATGTCAGTTTATTTAAACTTTATATACTGGACCGGTGGGGCAAGTTGATTTTCGAATCGCATAATATTCAACAAGGTTGGGATGGCAAATTCTTGGGTAAGTACGTTCAATCTGATGTTTACCCTTGGGTAATGACAGTTTGGGACCAGAATAATGAGGCAACAGTATATAGAGGTTATGTTACCGTGATCAGGTAAAATTCAAGTGTCGAAATGTAGGTAGTTATGTAGAAAATATTTCTTGATAGAGCAAATTGATGAAATTTTTAGAGCTATAATACTGAATATCAGCATATTGCATCTGAAAAAAGCTTTTACTGAGCACCAAACAAAGTAAAAATATAGCTATGAAAAACACATTTACATTCTTGTTGACGTTACTGGGAGCAGTCAGTTTCGCGCAATTGCCCGTAAGCACAGAATTGGAGAGGAGGCATGTAATTGTCGAAAAATTCACAGGTTTAAGGTGTACTTATTGTCCTCTCGCAACGAGCCAACTAGCACCATTAAAAAAGGATAATGTTTATGTTATTAATGTACATGCTAGCAATTGGGCCGATCCTGTTAATAGTGGAGGTCCAGACATGCGGACAGCTGAAGGAGAAATTATTGATGGAATAGCTCAAAAGCAAGGTTATCCAGCAATGGGGTTTAACCGAGGGAAAGGAAAATGGTCTACACTTGGTGCTGGTCAAGATAATAGCCATTTGAAGGCGGAGATAGACAAAATTCAAGGGGATACTTCATACGTGAATGTTGCTTTTCAGGGAACAGTTAATAGTGTATCACGAGAAATGACGGTTGATGTGGAAGTTTATTATACTGACTCAGCGCCTAGTGACAAACAGTATTTATCAGTAGTGTTATTGCAGGATCATATAGTGGCTAGTCAAGCTGGGGCAAATCTATTTGATCCGGAAAATATACTGGATAACGGATTGTACCGGCATACTGGCGTATTGCGCAAATATGTAAATCCCGGTGGTACTGACGGAGATGCAATAGACTTTGTTCTTGGCCAGGTAATTAAGAGGCAATATAAAATGGCCCTACCCGATTCAATTGGTAATGTCCCTTTATCACTGGCACACCTCAGGGTGGTTGGTTTCATTATGGAAGAATCTACTGTTGAAAGCCCAATTGTAACTGGAAATTCTGGATCCGTGGCTTTAGTGGACGATTCTGGTAATTCTCTGCAGAGCATTGACTTGTCCGCTGAAGGTCAACTTCCTGATTTTACTAGTCATTGTGTTGAGGAATTTACTCCAAAGTGTAAAATAACAAATGCAGTAGGATCATGTGATGAAGGATTTGAAGTGGGTTATGTTTATGACGGTAATACGGTTAGTGAGCAAGTAACGAGTGAAACATTGAATTCGGGTGATACCTATGAACATACTTTTGCAAAATTGAATATTTCACCAGGATTGCATGCTTTAAGATATTTTGTCAATTCAACTGGCACAAAATCATACGATAAAGATCTTGGGGGGAATATTTCCAAAGTCAAATCGTTTACAACGAAAAGTCAAAGTGTGGATATTACTGCTCCCTACGGTGAAGATTTCGAATCGTATCAACCGCGACAACCGGTTAGGGGATTTCATGACATAGCATATTAGTCATATGCGGGTGGGTCGTATTCTGCCTACTTGTTAAGCGGTGCCGCTCTGCAACTTAGTAGGAATATCGGTGGCTATGGAAACTCGAAGAAAGCTTTTATGATACTGGGTAAAAAACTTACAGCAGGAATGATAATGGACAAGATGGATTTGTCTTCGGGCGGTCCGTATCAATTGAGTTTTGACTTAGCTCATGCTGGCGATCCTCTGTTTTCTTCAAATTTTGTTTTCAGCGGATCGGATGATTGTGGAACAACATGGACGGAGTTATTTTCAGGTACGTCCAGTGAATTGAAAACCGCAAATATCCCCGATGGGAAATTTTTTGCACCCAAAAAAGATGAATGGATTAGCAAAACAATTGACTTAAAACAATTTGCTTCGAGCTCCGAACTAATGCTGAAGTTTGAGGTTCAAACGTCAAATATAGGATGGTACTATATTGATAATATGAGACCTTTGCACATAAAGTAGTTTGAGATTGTTGGTTGATTTTTCATTCTATTCATTCTTTATGTTGTTGCTGATAAATGAGTTACAAACAGGTCAATATATCTCAGATGAGTTTTGCC
>JAHDGY010000135.1 GCA_020631555.1 Flavobacteriales bacterium
TTCCAGCCACACAGATAGGACCTTCCACTAATAAGGATATCGTTTGCATGTTTCCTTTTGCATCTTTGGATACCACTCGTTTATTAATTCGCTTTTTGCTCATTAATTCTCTAAGTGCCAGTAGTGCGCCATTGCTCCCGGTATTGTTTCCGGAAAGACCGTCCATGTCTTCTATTAAAATGAGTTTGTGCTGGAGTTCCTTTTGTTTGAAGTAGTAAAAAGCATTGTCAGAGAGCATCGTAATTTCTAACTGATCTTGTTCCGGAATAAGCTCGGCCACCTTTTCCTGTAAATAGGTTTTTCCGGTTCCACTCGCCCCCAGGCTAATCATATGCAATGGCTGTTCTCTTAGTCTGCTAGTAAAGCACAAGTACATTAATAATCGGTTGACTTCTTCGCCAATAACCCCAGACTTTCCAATGTCGATGTTGGTTTGTTTCAGTAAGTTATCTTGCTTTAAATATTCTAGGGCAGCCTTTCTTCTTTCTGGGGTGAGGATTCTCGGTTTGGCATCACCCAATTTGTTGCGTTTGTTTTCCATTGCTTTAAATCTGTAGGTTTCTAATTCTTCTATTAAATGGGCAAGTAGTAATCGGATTTCGCTGGTGCCGTATTCTAGTTTCTCGGCAGCACTGCGAATGAACTTTTGCAGAAAATTGTCATTGTATAAGTCTAAGCCACTTTGCCGAACACTATGCAGCGGACTGAGTTTGGGAACTCGCTCTAATAATAAGGTGACGCGCAGCCTGTCGGCTTGCTGCATATTAATTCCACCAAGCAACGTACATTTTAAATAACCTCTCTCGTAAGTGATTAATTCCGGATTGCTCACGTCAAACTTAGCTTCAAGACTAGATTTGGGTGATTTAGATTTTACTGTTTCTTTCGTTGCTGGCGGTTCTGCCGGGATTCTCTCGTTTAATAAATGATTGAGAACTTCCGGTTCATGGCTTTGGATTAAGCTGTTAATGTCTTCACCATGCGGGGTTTGAACTTTGCTGATTTGTATCATAGGTTTCTCTAAGTTGTTTTGCATATCTCTCCACAGACTGTTCTCCAGCTTCATCGCCATCCATCCAGAAAATGATTTCTTCCAGTTGAGTAAGTTGATTAATGGCTCTCCGGTGTTCTGTGGTTAATCCCATTGTTCCGAACAGTGCAAGCACTGTATATTTTTCAGCTACTTCTGTGATGGTTAATAGTGTAGCAGCATCGATAATGCTTTCGGTCAAAATGAGTTTCTTGGTTTCTGGTGATGGGTAGTTTGGGTAAAGCCCTTTGCGGTCCGTTAAATAAAAATGCCTCCGCTCTGGATCGCCGGTAACCGAACGACCGTATAGTGAAACAATGTTTCCAGCTTCATCTTTCAGAGGGAAAACGATGCAGCTCTTTAATTTGGAAAACACTGTTCCACTATTGTAACCAACTTCTAAACCTAAACTTAAACCCCTCTCTTTTAAATATTTCTTGGCTCTATTACTCCGGTTAATATTCTGGCGCAACTTCTCAAAGGTCTCGCTGTAGTTAGATTCTCGTTTTAGAGGAGGAGAAGCACTTACTGGATTTACCAAAGAATTCTGGTTCCCTTCGTTTGGATTACCTAAATCACCCAAACCCAAAAGTTCTTTAGCTTTTAAAATCGCTCGGTACTTCCCCTCTTTGCAACCTACAACAGCTCCACTCAACCTAGAGATAAAACCTTCCTTTAATCCTATAAATTCAATGACATCGCCAGTTTCAGCATCACAGTTTCCGCTAAAACAACACCAAGTATTTGTATCTCGGTAAACTTTAAAACTTGGTTTCTTATCATCATGAAATGGACATTTCGCCATTCCGTTCTTGTCAACCTCGATTCCGTAATGCCTCAAAACTGTTTCGATCGTTAAGCGATCCTTTATATACTCAATTGTCATAATTGATCTTTATCGTTTTCGTGAGCTGCTAAAGCAGGTTCGGAGATGGTCATAAAAAAAGTTTGTTATTCCATATTTGGCGTAAATGTAATAAATATACCACCCCCAATGCGTAACATGTAAGTTTTATACGTCATTTATTAGTGATAAATTCGCTTTTAGCCTAGTACAAAGGGCCTTTTAGAACCAAAAATGATACATGAGTAGCTTCGGACAAAAACTAGCTGAATGCCGAAAAGAGAAAGGTTTATCTCAATCAGAGCTAGCAAAGCGTATTACTACGCATTATTCTATAATCGGGAAGTATGAGCGTAACGAAGTGAAGCCAACTATTGACGTTGTCAAAAAACTAGCTGACAATCTTGAAACTACAGTAGGATATTTATTAGGAGAAACACAGGATGCCAATCTATTGAAAGACCCTGATATGATGAGAAGGTTTAACGAAGTAAATAAGCTACCTGAAAATGATAAAAATTGTGTTTTTTCTATGATGGATGCGTATTTAGCAAAGCACAAAATGCAAGAACTTTTAAAGTGATTATTATAAGACTAGCGGTTATTTGGCATTCTAGCCTAAACAAAACAAGATAAAAACCGCTACT
>JAHDGY010000065.1 GCA_020631555.1 Flavobacteriales bacterium
TATCGAATTCAATAATCTAAATGATATCAAAAATGTCGCTTAACTAAATTGTCCAATTTTTTGTAGGAAGTCCAGCCGGAAGATTCTCGTCAGACTCATTCTCTTGAGATTTAAAAGAATGAAACACGTCCCTATACTTTAGGAACTTATTCAACCAAATCGCATATTCTTCTCGATTAGCATCTACAATGTCAAACAGAGACTTGTGCTGGTTTTTGTTTCCATGCCCAAATCTTGGTTTAAAATCAACTCTGTAATCTAGAAAAACGTTTTGAAATTTTGGAGATAAAAACCTGTACCACGACTTAATCATACCTGATATTATTCTTAATTCCGCTAGTGTACACATTAATTGTTAAATTACTGGATAATTACCCGTTTAATCCAGACGACCGTCCACATTAGTTCCTATTTGGTTAATATTTCTCGGACACCGAAACGTTAAATACCAAACAAAACCCTTTGGGAAATTCTCACTGACTAACATTCTCAAACTGACGTATGCCTTATAAGGCGAATTCGAAATCAATTCTTTTCTCGGACGAACTACCTGTCCTACAAGCGTCGGATAATAAATAAACACCTATGGCAAGTTCAAATCACAAGTTTAATCGGGCACATGGTTCCAGCGTTCCTCTGAAAGCTCTGATTATGGCAACAGCCATAATTCTGTCAGGTTCCGTTATGTCCCAGAAATTCCTGAACGGGAGTTTTGAGAAACACTCCGCCTCTGGCGATGTCGTGGATCAAGACATTTCCGTTTTTAACTCTAGTGTCCAGGATGTGGTGGCAACCGCTTCCGCTGGCTCTCCGGACATAATAAGTACTCCGCAGTATGCCGGGGGAGGTTACAACAGTAAAAGTTTCATCGGTTTGTCCGGAGGTGCTTTCTCAGAAATAGTAGCATTGACCCTTGACAACAATCTTGTTCAAGGTGTAAATTACACACTCCAATTTTTTGATAAGGCAGCCAATGTTAAATCGAGTTCTACAGTTCTGGTAGGAGTGTCCTCTGATCCCAATGAATTTGGGCAGTTGGTTTATTCTACATCAGACCCCGCACAAATTGGTATTTGGAGCGAACGTAAGTTCTCTTTCATTGCTCCAAACAACGGTCAGTATATCACCGTGAAAGTGCAGAAAACGCAGGCCGAATCGTGGGTTCACTTAGATGCTTTCGAGTTTTTAAGAACCTACTCGGCCGAGGTAAGCTCGTTTACAGTTCAGCCTTCTGCAGATCAAACGGCTGTTGACCTT
This sequence comes from Flavobacteriales bacterium, assembly GCA_020631555.1. Classification (GTDB taxonomy): domain Bacteria; phylum Bacteroidota; class Bacteroidia; order Flavobacteriales_D; family Parvicellaceae; genus JAHDGY01. Next base: position 1,258 of record JAHDGY010000065.1, read on the forward strand.
GACTGGGAAACAACCTCAGAATGGGATAATGCAAAGTTTATTGTGCAGCGCTCAACAGATGCTTCAAACTGGGAGGACTTAGGAGAAATTGCCGGAGCCGGAAATTCGAATGAACTCAATTTCTACTCGTTCAAAGACGAAACTCCTGAGGAAGGTAGATTATATTACCGTCTTACTCAAATTGAGTCTTCTGGCAAAGAATTCCAATCTGAAGTTCGAACCCTGAAATACAAACCAGATGCAATGCGATTAGCAATTTCCTCAACTCCGGTAGACGGCTGGGTTACGGTAGATTCTAAACAAAAAATTCAGGGTCAGATAGAATTGTTCGACGAAAACGGAAATCAGACCAGAATTCAACCTGTAGTTTCATGGATGAATGACAACGGTTTTAAAGTAAACCTAAGATATCTGCCAAGAGGAACATACTACTTAAAAGTTGGCGACCAGACCAAAAGAATTATTCGATAAACCCAGCGCTAGTTTACTATTAGTGTTTTGAGCGATCTTTTTTTTCCATTAACTGTCACCCGGTAAAAGTATTTACCGGGTGCTATTTTTAGAATATTTGCGTCCAAACTAATGACATGATGCCCAAGCGACATTGACTCATCCGCAATCAGAGTTTTAATTAACCCTCCTTTTTCATCAAACAGATCTAAAGTTACATCCGACTTCCACCACAATACAATAGACAAATACGCTAACCTTTCAGTCGGATTGGGATAAAGCTTAGTGTCAACTTCCTTCTGTTCTTCCTCAATTTTACTCGTTAACGTTTCTATCGAGGTAACGTCAGTCCAAATGCTGGTTTCACCATTCTTATTCATCCTTGTCCAAATCGGACGAACTACATTAGCGTGTGCGGCAATGTTATTGTAATCTCCAAAAAACTTGTCCGAAATGGGTTCAAAACTAGACTCGCTAATTTTAATGTTCTGAAAACTAATACCTCCATCATTAGAAATAGCCATGTACACATCCGTTTTATTATCGGTATGATTTCTACGATCGTAAAACACGAAATACAAATTTCCATTAGTCTGATCAATGTCCATCCATGTAAAAAACTGGTGTTTATTTGATGAATCTGTATTTACACGTATCGGTTCGGACCAAGTACTCCCTTTGTCCGTAGACTTTGCCAACCAAATATCTGTGTTGTCCGTGCCATTGCGCTGATCAGCCCAGTTGACGTAAATGGTTCCCTTATTTGGTCCATCACTTAAATCGCATTTCGTAATTGGAAGTCCGTTTGCACGATAGAGCCCAGGAATATCAATTGTCCAACCACCTGGCACCTCTCCTATGTTTATTTCTGACGACAACCATGTTTGCCCTTCATCTTCCGATTTATTAAAGGACAAACCATTTGGTCCGCACCAACTTACATAGACTTCTCCATTGGGGCCAACTGCTGGAACGGCACCTTCAACTGTATTGTCATCATCTACACAATCTCCCAATACACTGTTGATTTTTTTAGGATTAGACCACGTCGCCCCTGCGTCTGTCGATTTGGAAAACAAGATCCGAGAATAATGTTGGTTACTCGCACTACCATATTTATCAAACTCAGTCCACGTCACATAAATATTATTATTTCTGCGATCGACGACACTCCACTCTTTGTCCTGCGCTTTAGCACCATTCAGCCCCATATAAGTTCCATCCGTCCAGGTGCTTCCAAAATCAGTAGACTTTTGGCACACAATTCTATCAATCCAATTCCCGTCGGCAGGATTAGACAAGTGGAAGAAATAAATGTGACCTAAGGTATCGAAATCGAACACAGGATCGCCCCAAACTCCAAATGAGGACTCAAGCTTCTTAACAAGCCAAGTCTTCCCACCGTCCAGTGAGGTACAATAGTTATTCAAATTAGCTCCAGCTATCAACCGATCCGTATTATTTGGATCAATTGCAATACACGTTTCTCTAGGTTGATTTTGGTCAGATATCATAACATTTTGTCCAACGGACACAATCCCATGCAACACCAAAAATACTACGCAAATGTTTTTCATTGATTTTCCCTTCATATCTGAATCATTAAAAACACTGAAAATCACCAAATTAAATTCTGTTTTTCGCCAAATCAGCCAGTTCGTGCGTTGTTTAACTTCTTGACCTTCTCACTTTTTGAGTAATTGAACTGTTAGTTCTTTGGCGACTCTAGTTCATTTAACCAATTGTCAGATCACCAGTGAACTATTGCAGATGAGCGTGCACTAATTTTTTGCTTTCAAAAAAAGCTTCATCAAAGCAACCAGATAATTCAAAAATTCTACACTTAAATCTTATTTCCTTAAGCTCATCAGTCAAGTCTCCACCTTTCAGAGCTAAAACTCCATTAGGCAAATCATGACGATTTTTGGACAGAACTTTCTGCCGAACCCAAGGAATCAATTTATCCAACCTTGTAACAGCTCTGGTTACTACAAAATCGAATTTTCCTTTTGCTTTTTCCGCACGCGTATGTTCACCTGTCGCATTGGAAATACCGAGTTCACGAATAACTTCATTCACCACCGTTATCTTTTTGCCAATAGAATCTACCAAAAGAAATTCCGTTTCAGGAAACATAATTGCCAAAGGGATTCCTGGAAATCCACCGCCAGTACCCACATCCAAAACTCTGGCACCGGAATTGAAATAAACAAATTTTGCCACGCTCAACGAATGCAACAAATGACGTTCATTAAAATTATCGATATCTTTTCTACTGATTACGTTAATCTTGGCGTTCCATTCTGCATACAGATCGGACAAAGCACAGAATTGCTCAAGTTGCTTTGCGTTAAGATTAGGAAAATACTTTTTGATGACCTCTACTTCACTACCACTCCCCACTTCAATCACATTTTCTCTTTTGAATTTTTTAAAATATTGTATAGAAATTCCCTAGCACGAAATAATTGTGCCTTCACCGTTCCCAGTGGAATCCCAAGTTCCTCCGAAATTTCATCGTACGAATATTCTTTAAAATATCTCAACTCCACTAACTCTCGGTATCTTGGTTTCAGCCGATCTACAACTTCATGCATCAACTTGTGCTTTTGCTTCCTAATTGCCTCTTCTTCCGGGTCTCTGTCTCCGGATTTAACATCCACTTGTATGGTATCACCATCATCTTTACTGAAATTCTTGTCCAGCGAAAGTACATTCTTCTTCTTCTTTCGAATAAAGTCGATGCAATTATTTGATGCAATTTTAAACAACCAAGTGCTAAACGCATAACTTGGTGTGTACTGATGAAGTCGGTTAAACGCCTTTCCAAATGCTTCGATGGTTAAATCATCGGCATCGTCGCGATTGTTAACCATTTTCAGCAGCATGAAAAAGATAGAGTCATGGTATCGATCCATTAGCTCGGAGTAGGCCTGCTGATCGCCGTGTTCTACGGCGCGTTTAACAAGTCTGTAGTCATACTGGGCTTTTTCGGATAGGTTAGTACCTAGCTCCTCCATTTGGTCGGTTTTACACATTCGTTACTGATTAAAACTATAGGGTGAAGTATCATGAGCAGCAATTCAAAAATTGGAGCCAACCAAATTAGGTCCAAACAGCGCATCACTCTATATGGGTGAATAAATATAACAATTTGAACTAAATAGCGAGACATCAACCCTATTAGAACAAAGAAAATTAAATCTTGCTGAAAAACAAGAAATGAAGCAAAAATTACGCTGCCAAAATAAGTAGCTGGAAACATGATTAACAATACTTTATGCATCAAATGATAACGGCCATAAGTGGTAAAATGTCGTCTCTTCTGCACCCACCATTCATTTAAAGATTCAACCGGTTTAGATGTGGTAATGGTCTGTTCATCAAAAACTACACTAACATTATTTTTGTTCGCTACTTTATTCACAAACAAATCATCATCGCCCGAAGCAATATGTTCATGTCCCTCGAAACCACCGTTTTTCAGGAAAGTCGATTTTAAATAAGATAAATTCCGACCGACCGCCATATAAGGCATCTTGGCAATCGCAAATGATAAATATTGAATGGCAATTATGGCCGCCTCAGACCTCACCATTTTGTTCAACCACCCAGTTTTGTGCGAGTAAGGGCTCGCTCCAATCACAATCTCCGTGTTTTTAGAATATCCGTTTACGATTCCTTTTATCCACTGATTACTTACCGGAACACAATCCGCATCGGTAAAAACTAATTTCTCGTGAGACGCTGCATCAATCCCCTGAATTACCGCATTCTTTTTCCCCAGAATCGTAGAATAATCCTCCTTTACCTGAACCACACGAAGATTAGAATGATTAGACATAAAATCTTCGATAATTTCTTGACTATTGTCTGTACTACGATCATTTACTACAACTACTTCGTAACTAGGATAATCTTGTGACAAAAGCCTGGGTAGCAAATCAATTAAATTCTGGGCTTCATTTCTTGCACAAACCAAAACAGAAACAGGATCATTTGAAGAATCAACGGAAATTTTTGTTGTTCGCAATGAAAGTCGCGAATACATCAACAGTAAATAACTCAACTGAACAATCAAACAAACTGCAAAAAGCAATTCCATTGTGGTGAAGTGCATCATATAGTTGTAGCCTCCATATCAAATTTATGCTAGATGAGAATATAGTATATTTGATGCCATTTGATTTATCAACAAGTTTATGAACTTCGATCTGTTGGCCAAGGATGAAAAGTCTAGTGCTCGTGCGGGAACAATTACAACTGATCATGGCGAAATTCAAACGCCTATTTTTATGCCAGTTGGCACGGCAGGAACTGTTAAGGGGGTTCACCAACGCGAAATTAAAGATGATATTAAAGCCGACATTATTCTTGGCAATACCTACCACCTGTTTTTACGTCCGGGACTGGATATTATTCAACAAGCCGGTGGTTTGCATAAATTTATAAGTTGGGACAAACCCATTCTGACAGATTCTGGAGGTTATCAGGTTTACTCTTTATCCGAACGACGAAAAATCAAGGAAGAAGGTGTTACGTTTAAATCTCACATCGATGGATCTTCTCACTTTTTCAGTCCAGAAAATGCGATTGATGTTCAGCGAAGAATAGGCGCCGACATTATTATGGCATTCGACGAATGCACCCCGTATCCATGTGCTTACGATTATGCTAAGCGATCAATGGGAATGACACATAGATGGTTAAAACGATGCTGCGATCGATTTGATGAAACGGAAGGTCTGTACGGATATAAGCAAACTCTTTTTCCAATTGTGCAGGGAAGTACTTATGACGATTTGAGAAAAGAATCTGCCGAAACAGTTGCATCGTTCGAAAGAGAGGGAAACGCCATTGGAGGACTTTCGGTTGGGGAACCGGAAGAAAAACTATACGCCAGCACTGACTTAGTATGTAAAATCTTACCTGAAGATAAACCTCGCTATTTAATGGGAGTTGGAACCCCGGTAAACTTAATAGAGTGTATTGCTCTAGGTGTTGACATGTTCGACTGTGTAATGCCTACCAGAAACGCTCGCAATGGAATGTTGTTTACTAAAAATGGCATTCTAAACATGCGAAACAAAAAATGGGAAAATGATTTTTCTCCAATCGATCCGGACGGCACCACCTATGTTGACCACAACTATTCAAAAGCGTATTTGCGTCACCTAATCATTTCCAAAGAAATGCTGGGTGCACAGATTGCCAGCGTGCACAATTTGGGGTTTTATTTATGGCTGGTTAGAGAAGCACGACAACAAATCATTAACGGTACCTTTAGCACCTGGAAAGACGGTATCATTCCAAACCTGTCGAATAGGCTGTAAGTTGCATGATCAAAAAATTGGACCTATACATCATTAAGAAGTTTTTAGGAACTTTCTTTTTTGTGATGTTGATAATACTGACCATTACAGTGGTATTTGACACTTCCGAAAAACTGGAAGACTTCTTAAGAAATAAAATTCCCGTAGGCGAAATAATCGCCGACTACTACGTGAATTTTGTTCTTTTCTATGGCAACATGTTTAGCTCCTTTATTCTCTTTTTGTCGATCATTTGGTTCACCAGCAAACTAGCTTCTCATTCAGAAATTGTTGCAATACTGAGTGGTGGAGTTAGCTTTAATAGACTTCTCCGACCATACTTTTTGGCTACTACACTCGTGGTGGCACTTAGTCTTTTTCTAAATCACTTTATTGTTCCCAGTGCCAACGAAAAACGTCTGAAATTTGAGAATAAATACACCAATTATGCAAGTATCTACACTAACAGACATTTAGAATTGGAAAGCGGGGTTTTGGTTTATTACCGATGGTATAACCTAAGAGAGGTAATGATTGAAAGATTATGGATTGAGAAATGGAAAGAAGATTCTTCGGGCGCAAACATTAAGTATTATGACCTTCAGGCCAATAGAGCCTACGGCGATAGCCTGTCTAACGAATGGCATTTAGAGCAAGTTTTTATTAGGGAAATAAATCCAAATGGAGAAGTTCTTCAGGAATATCGACAATTAGACACGACATTAAGTTTTACTCCTGAAGACTTTGGGCAGAGAGACAACCATACTTCTACGATGACCACTCCTGAATTAATTAAATTTAGAGATCAACAGCTGAAAAGAGGAGCTGACAATATTGCAACAATTGACATTATTCGTTACGAGCGTACAGCCTATCCATTCGCTAGTTATGTTTTGACCTTAATCGGAATGGCCGTGTCCTGCGAAAAAAAACGTGGTGGTATGGGAATTAATTTGGCCATCGGAATTGCTGCAGCGATATCCTACTTTTTCCTTATTAAGGTTACCACGGTTGCCGCCACAAATGCAGGCCTTTCACCAATGCTAGCAGTTTGGGCTCCGAATCTTCTTTTCTCAGCAATAGCAATTTTTATTTACTTCAGAACACCGAAATAGCTTGTTTCTCACTAGGCTCCCAACATCGTCTCACAACACTTCTCAGCGCACTTTTGCCCATCAATTGCGGCGGAAATGATCCCTCCAGCATACCCGGCTCCCTCTGCACAAGGATACAATCCGGTAACATCTGCATGTTGAAGAGTTTCTCTATCACGAGGTATTCGAACTGGTGAGGAAGTTCTCGACTCCGTAGCATGCAACACAGCTTCATTAGTAAGGTACCCTTTCATCTTTTCACCAAATACGACTAAAGCCTTGGCAAGCGAATCCGAAATGAACTCTGGAAAAATATCTCGAAGTTCTACTGAAACTTTCCCAGGATGATAAGACGATTCAGGCAAATTATCCGAATGTTTATTTTGAACAAAATCCAGCATACGCTGGGCCGGAATTCTTTGCGATCGACCTGCTGCTTCCCAACAAACCTTCTCAATTTGTCTCTGAAATTCCAAGGCCGCCAACGGACCGTGATCAACCGATAGATGTGCCCAATCCTTTTCTTTGATTTCGACCACAATACCGGAATTCGCATATTGTCCATTACGTTTGGATGGTGACCAACCATTAGTTACGACATGATCTTCACCTGTTGCGCAAGGTGCAATTACCCCGCCAGGACACATGCAAAAAGAAAAAACTGCTCTATCTTCAATTTGGGTGACCAAGCTATACGAAGCGGGAGGCAGAAATTCTCCTCGACTGTTGGTTTTATATTGCAGCCGATCAATTAGTTGCTGAGAATGTTCTACCCTAACTCCTAAAGCAAATTCCTTCGCTTCGATTTTGATGTTTTTTCGATGCAATAAATGAAACACATCACGGGCCGAATGTCCAGTGGCAAGAATCAAATTAGAAGTTGGAATACGCTTTCCATCAACTACAATTCCTTGAATCCTGCTTCCTTCTAACAAAACATCCTCAAATCTCGATTCAAATCGAACCTCACCACCGGCAGTGATAATCGCTTCACGAATGTTGACTATTATCGAGGGCAATTTATTTGTACCAATATGAGGATGAGCTTCTACTAAAACATTCTCGTGCGCCCCGTAAGCAACGAGCAATTCCAATATCCGACGAACGTCTCCACGCTTTTTAGACCGTGTGTACAATTTGCCATCAGAATATGTTCCGGCCCCACCCTCTCCAAAACAATAGTTCGAAGTTTCGTCAACGATGTGTTCCTTAGTTATTTTTGCCAAGTCTCTTCTTCGCGATTGAACATCCTTACCCTGTTCAATAATAATTGGCTTGCAGCCTAACTCAAGCACTCTTAAAGCGGCAAATAATCCTGCCGGACCCGCTCCGATTATAAAAATCTTTTTTTCCGGATGAGTCACCTTTAGGCTCGGTTGCTCAAATACCTGCTTAAGCACTGGCTCATCAATATGGATTGCCACACGCAAATTAATTTTAATCTGCTTCTGCCGAGCATCAATCGACCGTTTTTCTATGCGCAAGGCAATTCGACAAGCACTAATTTGTATTTTGTGAGACACATATTCAACCAATAGCTTATCGTTGGCTGCAACTTCAGGTGTAACAGAAACAGTAAGACTTTTAACCACAGCTAATCCATTTCACAAAATTCGAACGGAATTCCAGATAATTCCTCAAACTCCTCACCTGCATCCTTTATTCGTTCGTTTTGATCATCATAAAACCAACAAACCCTGACCGTAATCTTGGCCGAAATCTTGTTTATTGCTCGCATAATTTTCATGAAACGCATCAGATATTGCGCTGACTCCGAATTAAAATACACCAACGCAAACTCAAATTTAAAAACACTTCTAGCTCCGTGCTCTAAGGTGTTTGACAATATTTTACAATGAGCTTCAAATTTTTCTAGCCAGTCCAGAACTGGAGAATAAAATTGAGCAACATCCTCAGGTCTAGATTCTCCCTTAATCCAATATTCATTGGTCTGAGGAGTAAATGAAACCTCAGGAGTACAAACTGTCGATTTAATTATCAAATCTTGCATAAGTCTATCCCAGGGCGATAAACGATTCCAACTGCAAAACTAAATTTTTCGATTGGTTTGAAACAATTCGGTATTCTAATCTTGAGCTTCTCAAGGCTATATCAATTATACCAAGCTGTCCTATTGTTGATTTTGGCGAATTATCACCAAATAATCGCTCTTTGTACCACTCTCTCAATTCATCCCTTGACTTACCTAAAATCAAATCAAGTCTTTTGTCCAAATTCTCCTTATCGGAACTTGTAATTGGACGGCTGGAAAACACATAAAAACCATGGTCATCGTAAAACAATTTAAATGCACAACGCATCATTTCCCAATTTTTAAGCCCATCTAACAATGCAAATTGGCAACGAAAAGAATTTTCAAGAGACTCTACAGTTACACCATAAACTTTATTAAAAACCGATCGCGGCAATTGTTCAATTTTAAGAAGCCGTTTCACGTTCGAAACGATTGAATTCATGGTTGGAAAATCAAGATGTCCTTCATACTCGTACAATAATCTTGAATTTTCGCAATCGCTCGGTGAATCACCAATAGATCTGGAGGGGATATAACTGTTCATAGCTCACTTTGAAAGTTGTACAAATATAACTCTGTACTCTTCCTGATCTATCTGTGAGCAACTTGTTTTTTACAAGTCCTTTCTATTCTATGCTGAACTGACCTTTTTACCGGAGAAAAAACACAAGAAATTTACTTTTCCTGTGGAACCGAAATAGTCATTCCGTCCTCGGCCATCAGAACCTCTTTTGAAGTTATTTCTTCGGCTTCAGACTGCAATTCTTCCAAGGTATCATACCTTGCCGAAAAATGTCCTAACAAAAGCCTTTTTACATTCGCCATTTCAGCAATTTGAGCTGCTTGTTTCGCGGTACTATGACCTGTTGCTTTAGCCCTTAATTTAAACTTTTCAGTAAACGTTGCTTCATGATATAACAAGTCTACATTTCCAATTATTGGCACCACTTTTTCATAAAACCCAGTATCTGAAACATATGCAAAACTTCTTGGCTTTAGTGGTGAAGTAGTAAGATCAGAATTGGCAATCGGAACGCCATCTGCCCTTATAAAATCTTCCCCTTGCTGAATCTTTGGAATTTCCTCCACAGGAATGTTGTATTTTAAGATCTGATTTTTGATCATATTCCTGGGCCGTTTTTTTTCGGAAAACAGAAATCCATTACAATAAACCCTGTGTTTCAACGGAATTGTTACAACTGTAACCAATTTATCTTCATAGATCAGTTCAGATGTTTTGCTTGTCAGAACATGAAATTTCAATGGAAAACGCAGCTTCGAATGCGATACACTGAGTTGAACTTTTATTATTTCCTCCAATCCTTGCGGGGAGAATATTGTTAAGGGAGAAGATCTACCAAGCAGATCCAAAGAGCTTAGAAATCCCATAAGCCCCAGATAGTGGTCTCCATGCAAGTGACTAATGAAAATCGCAGAAATTTTTTGGAAACGAATCTTGAACTTACGTAATTGCAGCTGTGTACCCTCTCCGCAATCAATCAAGTATAGTCGATCTTGAACATTTAGCACTTGAGCACTCGCTCCGCGCCGAAGAGAAGGAACGGCACTACCACAGCCAAGTATGGTAAGTTCAAATTTCAATATTGCAGTCGGTCAGTTAAAACCGTATTCCGAATTATTTATAAACCAACAATCGATTGGTTACAGAAGACTCTCCGTCTGAGATTACATAAAAATATGTTCCAGAACCGAATGAACTAACATCAATCTCAAATTTTCTATTCCCAGAAAATCGATTCAATTCCTGATGGCCAATAACCTCACCAACAATATTTCTAATTTCAAAGTTTAATACGGTCGACCCATCGGACAATAAGTCAACAAAGGTATTCTCTGAACACGGATTGGGATAATTTTGGCTCACGCCAAAATTTTTAGTCTTGCTCCCAATAGATGCGGTTTTATCAACCTTTATAGTGTATCCAAGCAACGTATCTTTTTGTTGATGAGTTGCTCCAAGAGCCTTTCCCTCAGACTCTAAATAAACCTTTAACGGATACTCTCCTATTTGACTGTCTGTAAGCACAGAATTGCTATAAATTTTCATACACCCAGTCTGTTCGCCTGGAAAAATGCATCCAGTAGGCACACAATCATAGCTAAAATCATTAGGCAATCCCCCTATTCCTGTTACCGTAATATCCGTTAGTGCTACTTTTACCGTTGTCTCAGCCCCCAGAATTGTTAGAGTCACATTCGTATCTTTGGGCACAATAACAGTAATGGTTTGATCATATTTCTCACCAACAACTCCAGATGGCAACCCCTGATCGGTATTAGGATAAATTCCTTGTGTTGTATACTCAGGATCTGGAGTACACTGCCCTACTGCCAGTAGCCCAGAAGTTACAAACACACCCACCAACGATATTTTATTTAATATTCTCACACTCAAATCAGTTTAATCCTCTCTCAACCTCTTCCATCATAATTAAATCCACAGCCTCAGACCTTGTTGGAGTAATATTCAAGACAGTATGTAATTGCGAAATAGTAACCATTTTCTCAACCGTAGGCTGCAAACCGGTCAGAACAAATGTTCCTTCCGCATCTTTAGTTAATCTATTAGCAACCAACATGGCGCTTAAACCAGAAGAATCACAATATCGCGTTTTTTCCAAATCTATCACCATGTTCTTGACCCCTGTCTTGTTCAACATAACAATTTGGGATTTAAGCTCTGGTGCAGTAATACAATCTAGCTTTTCAACTTCTGAAACAATTATTGCGTAGTTCTCTTCTTGTTTAACTTCAAAACTCATAACGTAAATTAGATATTTGCTAAAAATAACATTTTTAACTGCCTGGCGGCGATGTGATCTTTATAGGTTTACTGCCAAATTACATATTTAAAAATATTTTTAGACAGTAATTCTTCTCTAAATTTTGTAATTGTAAAGATGCTTTGGCTAATACCCGAATATCCTAACTGGCAAACAACCATACTCAATTGATCAGACATTTTTTTAGTTGGTTGCGTAACTTTCTCCGCAAAAAAGAGTCTAAATGCATGTAACTAGCCTCAAGCATGAAATATCTTGCACTCTTCTTAATAATTATTCCCAACCTCTTAATGGGGCATGATGGAAGTCACCAGGAACCATATTCACAGAAGTTTGACCTCTTCCAAAATGCAGAGACCAAAGATGTTTCGCCGCTTTACGAGCGCATTGATAGTTCTCAAAGAAAAGCCAATTTCAGGAAACAATCGGCATTCTTTGGTTTGTCATTACTCCTAATTGCACTGGGATTATTTACAATACGAAACCTCAAACTCAAGTTTAGGATTCTAGCTGGAATAATCGGAATGTTTATTCTAATTGCCGCACGTTCCAAAGACGAAAACTTACAGCCATCTATCGGAACCTCGTCAATTCCGGAAGTTAGCAATTTGGATACTCTCAACAAGGTATTCGGCAATTTTCAAGGCATCGCCACCTCATCCGATTCGGCCTGGTTTTATATATCCGGCAATGGATTGCCAGAACACAAAGTCCTGGAAGGAATTACCAACTGGCAGCAACAAGTTGCTATTGATCAAGATTTTTTTGGAAACAACCAATGGCAAACACCCGTTAATCCAAAAATATCAAGTCAACCAACCCCTATGCAGCATCGTTTTTTTAAGAATGCTGTTGGCATTGCTGTTAACGGAATACCTGTACCATCCGACAAATTCAGGCGACGACGCATTCGCTAGCGGTCAACTTGATAAATGGGGTGGGCATTGTGGTCGAGTAGACGATTACCACTACCATCTCCCACCTACACATTTACAATCAATTGTAGGCGAAGGAAAGCCAATTGCTTACGCTCTTAACGGATTTCCAATTTATGGTGAAACTTCTGAGCCATTGGACTCGAAACTTGGTCGTTACACTGAGGACGGAACCTATCAATACCATACCGTTTCAACTTACCCCTATTTTTATGGCAAACATAGTTCGCGAAATTTCCATTACTGAGGATATCGATAATGGTAAAACAATTTATTGAATAACATCACAATCCACAACCAAAGGGGTTCCGACCATCAACTCAACCGTTATCTGGTTCAGTCGAAATCACAAAATTTTTACAAACTTCAAGTTATCAGGTCGACTATGAAGTAAACAACGAGGATTACAAAATTGAATATTGGTGGGATTCAACCGGTTTATACACATACGTATTTACACTACCTAACGGATATAAGACTACCGAAACCTACCAAAAGTAGACCGCAAGCTTTTCCAACTTGTTACACACACATTTGCATGATAAACCTGCATCAGCAAGCATTATTTTTACGGAAAATGGCATCGATAATGATTCATCTTCTCCCAATAATACTAGGCATGATAACATCGGGTATGTTATTGACTGTTGCGACGCAACAGGGTCGTAAGGTAGTTGCAGACAATGAATACCGGTTACCTAAGATATATCTTTATGCCAGCTACTTTGTTTTGTTGCTTATTCCAACGGTATTATCATTACCCTTACTTGCACCAAATCCAGTTGAAAATGGCGCTTCCCTTATAATTATTCTGGCATCACTATTTTTAATTTTGGGAGCATATCTTGTTGGCTATTATCGATCTCACAAAATTATAATCGAGGAGAACACCTTAATCATATCGTACGTCTTTAGGAAAACAAAACGGTTTGAACTAAACGAAATAAAATCGATTAAGCTTAACACATTCACGCATTTAGTATCGATAACGGACAGATATGAACGCATAGCCTCATTTCATTTTCACATGGTAGGATTAACTGCTTTGCTCAAAAAAATTGAAGAAAAATCAGGTGTTGGCGCCTCTGATATTGAAAAACTTCTCTTGATATAACAACAGAAGATACTCGTACTTGTTAGCAAGGCATCAAAATGCTAACTGACCCTGTTCATCAAACTTTTGTATAATGCACCCCTCTATAACTTTCTTTCTTCGGTTTGGATACAGTGAGCAAGTTATTAATTGCTCTGTCCGACCTCTTTTGGTTCTATTCGAACCGGTTAATCTCCGTAACAATCAAATGGTTCTTAATAATCCATTAAACCTGGCTTGAAACAGTGTTTATTCCAATCTAGATTCAACACTTAGGAGTCCGATAACAGGTTCACTTTCGCAAAATATTGACTCTACCAGTTTAACTGCGGATTAATTTAAGTGTTCTTTCAATTACCACTGATAATCAGAACTATGATCAAACACCTCTAATTATTCGCTCCTTAAAAACTAGTTTTAGGCCCTTGTTTAACCTAATAGAGGAACAAATAGATTTTGGAGGTGTTGTAAGATTCTTGGGTTGATTTTGGTTTTGAAGCCAATTAATACCCAAACACGGGTGTCGTTTTTGAGTTTTATCATCATTTTCTTCAAATTCCATCCAGCAGCAGCTAAAAATGCATTGATTTGTGGTGATTCTGGAGCTTTGAGATAATTTTGAGCCATTCAAGAATCTGTTTTGAGGTGTCCGATCACTGGTTCGATGGCGGCTCGCCTTCGAGAGTCCAATTTTATTTCCAAATTCATAGGGTTTATGCGCTTCGCTTTTGGGGCAAAACTTGTTGGAAAAAATCTAATTCAGCTTGATAAACTTCTAGTCTATCAGAAGCAAGCTCACGTTCTA
>JAHDGY010000066.1 GCA_020631555.1 Flavobacteriales bacterium
TATCAAAAAGGTCGCTTAACTAATTTGTCCACTTTTTTGTAGGAAGTCCAGTCGGCGACTTCATGTTTAGTTGGACATGCAAAACACCATCTTCTAGTAAACTCTTCATACACTGAGTGCCTATTTTCAGGTTCTTTATTTACAGGCAATTGTGCTTCAATATCCGAAAGTGAGCATAAGTCAATGAAAATCCAAATAAAAAATCGCATAACAAGACTGGTTTTAATATAAGTTGCTTTAAAACAGTTGGTAACGCAATGTTTTGGGAGGGCGTTGGTCGAATAAATTGCTTAGTCAAATGTTGTTGTCCAACTTGACGATCTGTTTCGTAGATTTGAAGCCTTCAACAATGCTGAATAACATCATTCAAGCTTAGCGCTGATTCGCTATTAAGTCAAAACATCATCAGTGGGTTAAGTTTTTTAGTCAATATTTAAATAGGATTAGCGTTGTTGAAATATAATTATTAGGATTTCAGAGATTACAAATAAATGAGAAAGAAAATAGTAGCAGGAAATTGGAAAATGAACACCACAAAATCGCAAGCCAAAACATTGGTTGAAGGTCTAAATTCTATATCTGATCAATTTTCTTCTGACGTTGAAGTAATTGTAGCGCCTCCATCGCTGTATGTTGATTTTATTTGCACGATGGTTGAAAAGGGAATTTCGGTAGCTGGTCAAAATTGCCACGCTAAAGATTTTGGAGCCTACACCGGTGAACTATCCGCTGAAATGTTGCAATCCGTTGGAGCAACGTATTGTTTGGTGGGGCATTCCGAAAGAAGGGCATATTTTAAGGAAGATGCTCAGTTTCTGGCAGATAAAGTTAGTTCGCTTTTGACTGCTGGAATTACGCCGATTTTTTGTTGCGGTGAAGAATTTTCCGATCGTGAATCTGAAGTTCATTTTGATCTAGTGAAGCGGCAAATTTCTGATAGCCTTTTTCATTTAAATCCAGAGCAAATGGAAAAGGTTGTGGTGGCTTATGAGCCGGTATGGGCAATCGGAACCGGAAAAACCGCCAGTGCAGAACAAGCGCAGGAAATGCACGCATTCATAAGGAATTGTATAAAAGAACAATACAGTGAAGAATTGGCCAATTCGGTGTCCATTTTATATGGAGGGAGCTGTAAGCCGGAGAATGCAAATCAACTGTTTAATTGTGCGGATATTGATGGGGGCTTAATTGGAGGAGCTTCGTTGAAGGCTGATTCATTTGGTGCAATAGTCCAGGCGTTTTAGTATGAATTATATTGAAGTAAATTGTGTAGTAGAGCCACTTCATTTGGGGCGAGAGATAGTTCGGTATCATTTGGATGTGATGGGATTTGAAAGTTTTGTAGATACTGAAGACGGTATTAGTGCATACATTCAAGAACCGGAATTTGATAACGAAGGACTTCAACGCATAAATAACCTTGAAAAAAAGGAAGACCAGCCAATCACCAAAATAAGTATTGAGCATAAATTGATCGAAAGTCAAAATTGGAATCAAACCTGGGAAGAAAATTTTGACCCGATCGAAATCAATGAAGATTGCGGTATATATGCGCCATTTCACGAGCGAAAAAAGATTGGAAAACATGATGTAATAATCGCTCCACAAATGTCTTTTGGTACCGGGCACCATGAAACGACTCATTTAATGTGCGAAGCCTTGTTTAGACTAGATTTAGACGGGAGTACCGTTTTGGATGCTGGTTGTGGTACCGGTGTATTGGCTATTCTTGCCAAAAAACTAGGAGCACATAAGGCGGTTGGAGTTGATGTGGATGAATGGGCATTTAATAATGCGTTAGAGAATCTTGAGCTTAACAAAATATATGGTATTGAGATTGTTATGGGGACTGTTGAAAAGGTAGTGGCCAAGCGTTTTAATTATATCTTAGCTAATATTAATCGAAACGCCTTGCTAGAGGAAATGGAGGTTTACTCCAAGATTTTAATGTCAGAAGGACGGTTACTATTGAGTGGCTTTTTAAGTAGCGATACTCAAATGTTAAAAGACGCTGCCCAAAACTTAGGACTTACCTTAACTGCTCAAAGCGAAAAGAACAATTGGGCGCTTATCGAATTTAGAAAATGAAGAATTTAAGCATTTGTTTGTTGTCTGTTTTCATGTCACTTAATGTGGCTTTTGGTCAAAACATTACTTTCAGTTCCGACCCTGTGAAATTTTCGGATCAGGTTCAGAAAACTTTGGCTGGCGCAAATAAAAAGGATGCGAAGCTGTTTATGGAATCTTTCCGGCCTGTTTGGACTTCCGGTAAGGTTTCAGATAGACAGAAATCCGAGATACCAAGGATCGCCAATTCGTTGGTTCAAAAGAAACTTCGAGTATACCCAGAACTTCGTAATTTTTTCCAAACTGCGTTAGACTTTGTCCAATCTGATCAGAGCGCGGAAAGTTTTAATGCGTGGGTCGCAATGTTTGACCAAGTGCTGAAAGGACGTAACAAAAAGAAATGCACCAATTTAATTGAGACGAGTAAAAACTTATTGTCGGAGAATGTAATATTCAAGTCATCATCAACAGTTTGGAAAAGCAGTACAAGCAAATTTGAATTCAAATTTAATAAGGCGCCTGAGGTACATTTTAGCCAGTTAGATTTAAAATGTTACGCTAAGAGAGATAGCGCCATTTTGTACGGCACTTCTGGCGTGTTTCTTCCTCTGAGCAATATGTGGAATGGGAACGGGGGAACGGTTAATTGGGAGCGGGCTGGATTGCCTGCCGCCGAAACCTATGCGGAAATTAATGAATACAAAATCAGTATGAAAAGTGCTGCCGTTAAGTGCGATTCCGTTCTATTTCACACTCCTTACTTTGAAAAGCCAATATTAGGTGCTCTTAGCGAAAGAGTTTTGAGTAAAAGATCGGAGAATACGGTCACTTATCCACAGTTTGAATCTTACGACAAGCGTTTGCAGATTAAGGATATTTATCCTGGAGTGGATTACGATGGAGGATTTACAATTCGAGGCCGACACTTGATCGGTGCTGGAACACCTGAACGATTAGCAAAAATGATCTACTACCACAATAAAAGACCATTTTTGGTTGCTTCAGCTCAGGTGTTTACTATAAATCCCACTGATACTCGAGCCGATCAGGCTCGAATCGTATTGTTTTTGAAAACCGATTCGGTTACGCATCCTGGCCTTAAGCTGAATTATGTGCATGAAGGAGAAGGAGCAAATTCGGTTGGAAAGGTTACACTTATTAGTGAAAGTCGTGGATCTGGAAGGGCGCCCTATTTTAATTCCTACCATAATTTAGACATGTATTTCGAAGCCTTGTATTGGACTGTTGGCGACCATGAGGTTCGCTTCGGGTCTTTATTCGGTAGTACAGATCGCTCTACCGTATTTGAATCGGAAAATTATTACGACGCTGGTCGATATGATAAATTAACCGGAGGAGGAAAAAACCCACTGATTCAGCTTAAGCAATACACAAAAAAGCATAAGACTCGAGAATTAAGTTTAGGTCAATTTGCTTCTTCGATTGGAAGGTTGTCTGATCAGGTAATTCCTTTAGCGGTTAAAATGAATAATATGGGGTTTATTCAGTACGATATTGATAAGAAAACTTTAAAAGTTTTGGGCAGAACCTTCGATTATATCGAGGCAAGAAAAGGAAAACAGGATTATGACAATCTGGCGATTAACTCTAATATCGATAAGAACTATTTGTCAATGCGTCGAGCTCGTATAAACGAGGGAGCGGAAATGTCCAATGGAATCCCAGATGATAAGCTAAATAATGCCTCTATCAATCTTTTAAGTATGGAGCTTAAGGTTATTGGTGTAAAGTCTGTTACAATAAGTAGAAATAGGTTTGTGAAACTTTATCCGAGAGATCAGGAATTGGTAGTGACGAAAAATAGGGGGTTAAACTTTTCAGGAATAATTAATGCTGGGAGAACCGAGTATTTTGGCTCGCAGTTCAATTTTGAATACGACAACTTTAAATTGAACCTCATGGAGTGTGATTCTATGAGAATTAGACCTAGAAGGCAGGAGAGCACCAAAGAGGGAGAGCCTTTTCCCAAACGTTGTTTGTCCAAGATCGAAGGGGTTAGAGGTACAATAGAAATAGATGATCCAAAAAATAAATCAGGGCTGGACACAAGTTTTCATGCGTTTCCAATTTTGAAGTGTTCGAAAGAGACTTATGTTTTTTACGATGATCCACGCATTTTGAGAGGGGCATATCCTCGATCTACGTTTAAATTTGTTCTTGAACCTTTTGAGATGGACAGTCTAAATGGATTTTCCAATTCTGGAATTGGTTTTAAGGGGGAATTCTTTTCAGCTGGAATTTTTCCAGATATGAAAGAAACGCTTCGCCTACAACCTGATTATTCGCTTGGATTTCAAAGATCCACACCTACCGGAGGTACCGGTATTTATGGCGATCGTGCACGGTTTGAGAAGAACCTTTCTCTAAGCCATAGAGGTTTGAAAGGAGACGGAAATATTGAATTCATAACTTCCTCGGCAACGTCTAATGATGTTACTTTCTTACCGGATTCAACATTTGCTTTGGCTCAGGAATATGTGAACAAAGCACGTTCTGGTGATCCTGAATATCCGGATGTTACCGGTAAGGATGTAAAGGTTAGGTATGTCCCTGCTCGTAAAGTCTTATATGCAACTTCTGTAGATTCAACGCTTAATTTTTTTGGAACCGAAGCTAATTTAACAGGAACATTGGCGCTGCGCCCAGATGGTATGACGGGGGCTGGAAGAATGAAGTTCGGATCAGGGGATTTGTTATCCGACGAGTTTAAGTACGATAAAATGGTGATTAATGCCGACACTGGGTCTTTCAGACTGAAATCTGTTGATTTGGCTGAAATGGCGTTTAAAACCGCCAACGTAAACGCCCGGATTGATTTCGCGAATCGGGTTGGAGAGTTTAAATCAAATGGAGAGCAATCCTATATTGAGTTTCCTGAGAATCAGTACATGTGTTACATGGATTATTTTAAATGGTACATGGATGAGGAGTCGATTGAGTTGGAATCTAAGGATATTACGATAGATACAGATTTGGATCTGAAAAAATCTAACTTTTTCTCGATGCGAGCAGACCAAGATTCTTTGAATTTCAAATCTCCGAAAGCGAAATTTGATACACGTAAAAAGCGTGTTGATTGCAGAAAGGTGGAATATATAACGGTGGCCGACGCACGAATTTCACCAGATAGTGGGCATGTCGTAATCTTGAAAAAAGCCAAAATCAAGCCGCTCGAAAATGCAACGATTTTGGTTAACTCGGTTACTAAATACCACAAGCTTTTCAATTGTGAAGCAAAAATTGAAGCTCGAAATGCATATAAAGCTTCCGGTACTTATGAGTTTTCAAATGTGTCTGGAAAGAAACAAACTATTCAGTTTAATGATATTTTGTTGGATTCCACCTTCCAGACTTATGCAAAAGGAAAAATAAAAGAAGATGCTGAATTCAAGCTACATCCGAATTTTGATTTTAAGGGTGAAGTCGAATTGCAGGCTTCTGTAAAGGATTTAATATTTGATGGAGAAACTAGGATAATGCACAATTGCGATGGATTGGAAAAGAATTGGATGAAGTTTACAGCGAGAATTGATCCACACGACGTATATATTCCTGTTGAAGCAAAGAATGTTAATGGAAGTTCTGCTAATGTTGGAGTTGGGGTTATGTTGTCTTTAAGTGATGTTAATCCATATCCAGTTTTCCTTTCAAAACCGACCGACAAGAAGGATCGACAGGTATTGTCGGCGAATGGATTCCTGCATTTTAATAAAAATACTGAGGAGTATCAAATTGGAAGTAAAGAAAAAATTAAGGAACCATCGTTGCCGGGTAACTATGTGTCTTTGAATACCAATACTTGTGATGTGAAGGGAAATGGGAACTTTACGTTTGGGACAAGTTTGGGGCAAGTAAAAATGAAGTCTGTAGGGGATCTAGAGCTCAAGAAAAAAGATTTGAACATAAAATCTAGTGTCGCTATTGAATTTCCATTTAGTAAGGATGCATTAGAAGAGATGTCAAAAAAGATTCTTCAGTTTCCGGATTTGGATGGTATTGACTTTCAAAAGTCAACTTTTGAGAAATCGGTACGAGAGTTGGTTGGTTTAGAAAAGGCGGACAAGGTAATTGCAGATCTGAATCTTTATGGTTCTGTGAAAAAGTACCCTTCTGAATTGGCTCATACTCTATATCTTGCAGATGTTAGTTTTAAGTGGGTTTCTGATGGTGTTGGTACAAAGGGATCGTACCGTTCAGTTGGAAAAATTGGCCTTGGAAGCATCAAGAAGAAGCAAATATTTAAGTACGTCGATGGCTTTGTTGAAATTGAAAAGTCTAAAACAACTGATGCTTTTACAGTATATTTGCGGATCGATGCAAAAACGTGGTACTTCTTTAGTTATAAGAAAGGTTTAATGAGTACCTTATCGGGAGATAAGGATTTTAATGATATTATTAGGGAAACCAAAACGGATAAGACGAAGTATAAAGGCGAGAAAGGCGAAGAAGATTTTCAATACATGATGTCCTCTAAAACCAAGGTCGCTGCGTTTAAGCGTAAAATGAATGAATAGATGATGCAGATTTGGTCAATGCAAATATTGGGAATTGTTGTTTTAGCCTATTTATTAGGGTCTATACCCTCATCGGTGTGGGTTGGTAAATGGTTTTTTGGTATTGATGTTAGAGAACGTGGTAGCAAGAATGCAGGAGCAACGAATACTTTTCGAGTTCTTGGCAAAAAGGCGGGTATGCCTGTTCTGTTTTTCGATGTTTTTAAAGGGTGGTTGGCAGTAAAGATGGTATTACTTCTTTCCAATGCTGGACTAAACGCTGATCAACTGACGAGTGCCCAATTAGCGGTTGGAATGGCAGCTGTTTTAGGGCATGTATTTCCAATTTATGTGGGATTCAATGGAGGCAAAGGCGTTGCTACACTACTTGGTGTTTTGCTAGCAGTTCACTTGCCTGCTGCGTCTTTTTCGTTGGGAATATTTTTGCTTGTGTACGTTTTAAGTTCCTACATCTCGCTGAGCGCCATTACAACAGCTATTTGTTTTCCGCTTGTGGTAACTTTGATTTTTAAAGTACAAACACCAGTATTAATTTACTTTTCGATTTTTATATCTGTTCTTGTTATAGTCACCCACCGAAAAAATATTGAACGATTGCTTAGGAAGCAAGAGAGCAAAATGCCTCTTCCATTTTTGAAAAGAAAGGACTAAAGGGGGTAGTTGTTTTGGATCGTGTGCCTTTACCAACCGGCACGTAAACATGAGCCATTTGAACCACTTGATAAAATACCTACTAACTTCTGCATTTCCCGTGATATTTATTGCCTTCTCGTTTGGGCAAAATTTCGAGGACATAGAAGACCAAATCAAATACGCCGATAAGCTATTTGATAAAAATAAATTTGCCGAAGCTCAACCTCATTTCGCTAATATTTTGTCCAAAAATCAGTTAAGTCACGAATTTCAATTCAAATTCGGAGCCTGTTTATTGCATACAACCACGGATAAAAATGAAGCGCTTGGGTATTTGCGCTACGCATCCAAAGGTCAAAAGGTTAGTCCCAAGGTTTTCTTTTATCTTGGAATTGCCCAGCATCTAACTTACCAGTTTAAGCATGCAAAGAATAGTTATGAGAAATTTCAAGCTTTAGGATCAAAAAAGGATTTGGAGGATTCTGATGTGGATCGTCGAATTGAGCAGTGCGAAAATGGATTGCAGTTGATGAGTAATTTGTCGGAAATCATAGTTCGAGAAAAAAAGACAGTTAGAACATCTCGTCTACCGTATTCTTATGACCTAACAAATATTGGAGGAAAGATCCTGATTACGGATGAATTTCAGTCTTCGTTGGATAGAAAGCGTAATCATCGGCCAGTGGTCCATTTTCCGGCCAGTAGGCAGGATGTGATTGTTTATTCAAGTTTCGGTAAATCGGGGAAAACAGGAAAGGATTTGTATCAGATATATCGAACCGCCGATGGAGGATGGTCAGATCCAATTCCATTGCCTGAACACATAAACACCCCATATGACGATGATTTTGGGTATTTGCACCCAGATGGAGAGACCTTTTATTTCTGTTCGAAGGGTCATAATAGTATGGGAGGATATGATGTATTTAAGACTACGGTAGATATTGAGGCCAATCAATTTGGTACTCCTGAAAACTTAGATTTTAAGATCAATTCACCAGATGATGACATTTTATTTATTGTGGATTCAATAAATCAAAGCGCATGTTTTGCTTCTGCTCGGGCCGCTAAGTCAGGCGATGTTGATGTTTATTATGTTGGGGTAAAAACGGTACCAATACTTAACACGATTATTGCAGGACAGTTTTTCAATGATATAGATCAAGGGAAATCTATCAGCAGGTTTACCGTGAAGAGTGTAGAAACGCAGGAGATTATTGGCGAATATGAAAGCGAGTCGAATGGAGATTATTTTATCCTTCTTCCTAGAAGTGGCAAGTACGAATTTTATGTTACCAGCCCTAACAACGAAAGTGTGCATAAAGGCACTGTAGACGTACCCTATTTGGATAAATTAAGGCCTCTAAAGCAAGAGCTAAGGATAATTCATAATGGTTCTGTAGAGCAGCTTGTTATCCGGAATTTATTTGAAGATGAGTTAGAAAACTCGGATGAAATTGTGGCGAAGGTCATGAATATGATTTCGAATCCGGAGGTGAATGTTGATACCTACGTAGTCCCTGAAAAGGAAAAAGAGGAGGAATCGGAGATTTCAAGTAAGGAAGCTTTGTCAGACGAAGAAATCTTGTCTAAAGGGGAGGCCATAGTAGAATCGATATCAAAAGAAGCAATTACCGCTAATTTTAACTTGGTTCGCTCGTTTAATATGGCGAAGGAAGAGGCAAACAAGTCTAATGATTTGGCAGGAGCATCTAAAGAAATTCTTAGCGAACAACTGGGAAAAAGTGGCGAAGGCGATCAGTTAAGAAGTTCTGAACAACTGAAGAAAGCTTTATCCCTACAGGAGGAGGCCAAAGAGGCTAAAAGTAAAGCAGAAGCGGCACTCTCAGTGGCTTCAATTCTCAAAATTGAACAAGACAAAGCATCACTTACCGCTAGCATAGCGCAAGAAATGTCTAGCAAGGTTAAAGCGGCGATTGATCAAGGAGATCGTTCAAAGGCAATTGAGATATTAGAACAAATGGAATCGATGACGAACTCCGGTTCCAGCTCTGGGGATGATGTTAATCGCAAGGGAGTTGCGGAGTTGGTTATGGACAGTGCTAAGGCCCAGCAAATAGTTGTAGATAAGCTTATCGCTCAAGTAAAGGAAATTCGGTTGGAACAAGCTGAAGTTATTCAGGAGAAAGGTGAGCTGCGTCGTAAATTGAATCTTACTAGAAAAGAAAAGGAAAAGGTATCTCTGCAGCAACAAATTGACCAACTGTCCGAGGACATTGAATTGCTGAATCCGGAAATTGAGGATTTATCTCGCAAAGCAGAGAAAGAGCAAGTTGTTGCAAATAAACTTAAAGTAAAAAGTGAGCTTATAACTAGCCTATATACCGAAGTGCTGGATCAAAATATGGATTCATCCGTAGCGAAAGAATCCTTGTCTAAAGATGATCAGTTGGAAATTGTCGGGTTGGTTTCTGACAAAGCCGTAGAATCAACTTTGAAAAGCAATGATGAACAAATTATTACCTATCAATCGGAGTTGAGTGATTTTGAAGATTCTGGAAATGAGGTTGATCAGGAGGCTGAATTTGCGGCCAATGAAGGAGACTTAGAAGGAACGACGCAAGGTGTGTCTATTGATGAGTCCGAATATGAACAACTGATTAGTCTGGAGTCTAAGATTAAGGAAATGGACGATAAGCTTGAGGAGTTGGAAAATTTGGATGACCAAATTGAGCGATCAACCGAAACAAACAAGATTTACAATAGACAAATCTTGATTATGGACGAGAAAGAGGCGGCTTATAGAAAGCAGTTGGCCTCCGCGGATGAGCAGACCAAGAGAAAAATTATTACTCGAATTAACAAAATTGAGTCGGAGAGAAATGAAAAGCGACAACTAATTGCAGCTAATGATGAGCTGATTGCCGAGAACATCGGCAATAACAAGGACGAAGGCAATGATTTAATTACTGACAATCTTGACGAGGTTATAGACAATGATGAAGAGGTCAAAGCGGTAGGTTCAAGTGCCGACGATGACATTTCTTTGGATGAAAATTTGTCTACTGATTCTGGTATTGCAAATCCTGGTGAATTGGATAGTGATGAGGTAGCTGATGATAAGGAAAATGAAACGATTGCCGGCTTTAATGAAGGTGAGGTTTCTTTGGTAGAAGATGCTCAAAAAAATCAAAACGCAGAAATTGAATCTGATAATTTAGGGGAGCATTTATCTGCAGACAATGGTCAGCAGAAGATTAATGATGATAATGAAAATTCTGAGGAGAATATTTCTAATGATGAAACTGAAGAGGAAGGTAACAATGATCCAAGTACCTCGAACAGCCAAAGTAATGAACTGGCTAAAGTTGACCAAACCACTCCAATCAGCCCGATCACACAAGAGGACATAGAAATAGATTACTCGAAACCGATTTCTTTTCAGAACACAGAAGATGGAATGGTAGTTTCAACGGATCAAGATGAGTTAGATCAATATGCTGATCTCCTGAATAAACGAAAGGATTTGGAAATACAACTTGACAGCGAAACCAAGGCACGTACAAAGAAAAAAATGACCAAAGAGCTGGTTAGTTTGAATAATGAAATAGCCAAGTCGGAATTGGCTATTGGTGAATCGATTAGTAAGGGTGTAGCAGGAGAAATTGATGCGCTAAAAAATGAGATAGTAGAGCTAGAATTCGATAATTCTGTTGGCTCATCAACTGCTGATTTTAAGGCAGAGGCTTACAAACAAATTAGTCAGGCCCAACAATTGAAGGCAGAGATTAATGGGGTAACCAACAATGAAGAAAAGGTTGAAATGATAAAGCTGGTCAACCAGAAAGAGCTGGCTGGAATTGCTAACCTGAAAAAGTGCAGAGATGAACTTAGACTTTCAAGTGAGCAACTTGCGGATGATCTTGAAGTGGATTTGATTGATTCTGAAAATGAAGTTTTAGAATCTGATGACCCGGATGTTGATTTATCTGAAAAAGGCAAAGAAGAGGTGGGCTTAACAGAAAGTCTCGATTTGGTTGATGTGGGTGATATGGCTGAGTCGACCGACGTTAACGATCTTGATGATGAGGAAAATACTTTGGAAGAAAATGCTTTGATCGGGTTAAATGATAAAGCCGATGATGAAAACGATAGTAGTTTAGATCCGGCAATTATTGATTCTTTGGGGGTGGTGCTTAGGGATTATGGCGTTGAGGTTGTTGTGCCAAAATCATCTTATGAAGCGGATATTGAGTATGTAGAATTTAGTTCGAAAATTGATACCGTGGGAATAGGAAATCTTAATTACGAATCGTTGTCTTCGCAGCAAATAATGGGGCTAAAGGCGGGGGATAAGCTGGAGATTCGGAAATGCGATTTGGATATTGAATTGATTGAAGAGAGTTTAATGAACTATCCAGATAAAGGGGTTAGAAGAAAAAAGCGAAAAATTCGAAAACTCAAGAAACGTAGAACTAAGATTGAGCTGAATCTTGCTGATAATGTGAAAGCGGCTAATAGAGCTGAAATTGAAGTGAACAGTAATGTTGCTGATGCCAGAAAGAACGAGGTAGAAAATATGCCTGGCAATGCTCTCACTGAATATTTGAATTCAGGAACTGAATTGACGCAGTTAGCCCAAAATCAGGAGGAACAGGCTAAGGAGTTACGTTCAACAGCAGCTATCACGAAAGATAAGGTTGAAAAAGCGGAATTGCTGAGAAACGCGAGTGACTTGGAACATACGGCAGCAATAAATTACCGTAAAGCTTCTGTCGTGTATCAGTCCGTTGCAGAGGCTCGATTGTTTGAGGAGTATGATAATCAGGATCAAATTAGTGCAGATGAATCTCTCAGAAAATCTACAAGGCAAGAAATCCTAAGAGAAGGATTTGCATCGAAGGCGACGGTATTAAATACGAGAATCATAGAAATTGAGGACAGTTTAGCTTCGGATGAAAGTGCCGATAAGGCAATCGCACAAATTGAAATTGATAAGCTCAACGGACAGGTGGAGTTTTACACCTATTTAGCTTCTTTACTTGAGGAAAACATTGTTGATTTAAAGGAGCATGAGGCCAATTACGTAACTGCAAAGTCATCAGGAATTGATGCTGCGGTAGCACGACAAATGCGGAAAAATGGAATGTATCAGAGGTATTTTGATTTGATGAAATCCGGTGATTCTGTTGAAACGGTCTTAAGAACGCAGAGAATAGTATTACACAGTTTGAATACAACACGAAGGGATTTGCAGACTACTAATGCCGATAGTTCAGATAATGAATTGCTTAGTGAACGATTGGGGCGTCAAAGGGATTCGGTTCGAGAGATTGTTGATGATTTACTAGAATTGAAGGCTGACAATATTTCGGCCAAAGAAGAGTATTTGACTAGTGCAAAATCTGATGATGCCAATAAATTAATGGCTTTGACCTACTTGACGGATTTGGAAGTTGAAAGCTCATCTAAAGAATTGGCCACCATTGCCAACAAACCCTCCGATAAGTTGTCAGAGCTGTTCAAGGAGGAAGTTAAGGTTCAAGATGCCTCAATTACCTATTCCGATGATAATCCAATACCTATTAATCCAAAAATGCCTGATGGACTGGTGTACAGGGTTCAAATTGGTGCATTTAGAAAGGAAATTGACCCCAATCTTTTTGATGGATTCGCACCATTGACAGGTGAGCAGGTGAGAGGCGGTATCACGAGGTATCGTGTGGGTTTTTTCTCTGATGTTGATGGAGCCGTAGCTGCCAAGAATCAAATTAAACAGTTAGAAAATTTTGCGGATGCCTTTGTGGTTGTAATGTACAATGGAGAGAAGATTTCGTTTGCGGAGGCTCGAGAAATACAAGATAGGGAACAAAACATGGCGGCAGCCAACGTTGTGGAAAAGGATGATCAATCAGGTTTGTTGATTTCTAGCGTTTTAGATAGGGCAGAATTATCACAAATAAATGAAGTCACGTCTACTGAAGAGTTGCCTCAAACTTCATATTACGACGATGTTTCTGCTGCACCTGCGGTACAAGTCGAGGAGGTTAAAGGTTTGTTTTATGCGGTTCAGTTTGTTGCAGTATCCAAACCCATGACTAGCAACCAAATTAGAGGGATTGCGGCGTTGAATACGGAGCTGGCTCCAAACGGCTTAATTCGGTACTCTTCTGGAATGTTCAATAGCGTTTCTGAGGCGGTGGTGCGAAAAGAGGAGCTTCAAGGACTAGGCTATCCAGATGCGTTTGTTACTCCTTATTACGATGGTAAGAGAATCACATTTAAGAGGTCCAAGGAACTTGAGAACTTACATGGGAATTCAATTTATGCAGGAAAGAAGGGTAATAAAAAAGAGTCTAACACCGCTGAAAGAATAATTCCTGGGTTGACATTCGAAGTGTTGATTGGAGTATTTACTGGTAAGGCTCCTACTGATATTGCTAATGCTATGTTAAAGGATCAGAGAATCAAAGCCGTTTCACTTGGTGGACAAACTTCTAAGTACATTGCTGGTTATTATTCTAAGGAAATTGAAGCGGCTAGAATCCAAAACGATATGTTCGAAATTGGGTTAATCGAAACCTTGGTTATTCCTTATTTTGAAGGCAATAAGATTTCCGATGAAGAAAAGGCCAGAATCACAAAAGCCAATGAGGAGTAAACTACCTCAAAAAAAACTTAAAGGAGCTTCTATCTCGCGAATTATGTCGCTCGTCTAATTATTGTGGGCAACAATCCATATTTATTGGTGTTATATCCATATGTTTTTGCGCCAACATAGCTTTATGTTTAAATTTATTGATTAAAATTTCGAAAAGGATGTCTAGTTTGTCGCCATTTGAAACGCAGGTAGCACAAAATGAAGTCGTTAAAGAAAGAGATTCAAGGAAACTAATCTTATACAACGATGATGTGAATACATTCGATCATGTTATCGATAGTTTAATTAAATATTGTAATCATGAACCGGTACAGGCCGAACAATGTGCTTGGATTGTGCATAATAATGGTCGGTGTGATGTTAAAAGAGGTGGTTACAAACAATTACGTCCCATTTGTGAGGTATTACTTGAAAAAGGATTATCAGCAGAAATAGAATGATTAAAAAGTTATTTTGGCTAGCGGTACCTTTAGCGGTGCTTGTAATTAGCTGCACTAAGGTTCCTGTTTCTAATAGAAGACAGGTACACCTATTACCAGAATCACAACTAATCGGAAGCAGTTTAACAGCTTATGACGACTTTTTGTCGAAGGCTAAAGTTCTTCCTGATTCTGATCCGCGTGCAAGACGCGTTAAGGAGGTTGGAACAAGAATCCAGAAAGCAACGGAGCAATTTCTTCAGAAAAGAGGACAAGCGAAGCGCTTAGAAGGATTTAAATGGCAGTTCAATTGTATAGAAGATTCAACCGTTAACGCATGGTGCATGCCTGGAGGTATGGTGGCAGTTTATACTGGAATTATGGAGCTTGCTACCGATGATGATATGCTAGCCACTGTGATGGGACATGAGGTGGCCCATGCTATAGCAAGACATGGTAATGAAAGAATGAGCCAACAATATGGTGCCAATTTGGCGTTGTCAATATTGGGAAGTGCATCATCAAAAAGTAACCAACAATTACTTCAGATGGCAGGAGTTGGTACTAAATTGGGAATTCTTAAATTTTCTCGTACTCACGAATCTGAATCGGATAAATTGGGGCTAGTGTTTATGTCTATTGCAGGATATAATCCTGAGAAAGCAGTTGACTTTTGGGAAAGAATGTCTGCAAATGGAGGTTCAGTTCCAGAGCTTTTGAGCACGCATCCAAGTGATGAAACTCGAATTGCAGACATCAAGGCGTTTTTGCCGATGATAGAGCTTCATACTAAATAATTTTCGCAGCTCGGATTACTTATTATATTTGCAAACCAAATTTTGGCCTCGTAGCTCAACTGAATAGAGCACTTGATTACGGCTCAAGAGGTTTCAGGTTTGAATCCTGACGAGGTCACTAAACCGGATTTAGCTTGTGAAAACTCGCTACTTCCGGTTTTTTTATTTCCATAACCAGTTGACAACGTTGGTAATACAGCCCATAAATTATTTACTCTCGTGGTTTGAACTCGGTCGTTTTTATAGTCATACATAATTCCGTCTGGAAACACCATTTTTTGAACTATTTTCTTGGTTTTAATCTCTTCATTTTGCCATAACGAGCTAATATTCAGAGACCTTTGCGCATAAAGTAGTTTGATATTAAAGTAGTTTGAGATTGTTGATTAAGTTCTGTTGTTGGTTGATTTTTCATTCTA
>JAHDGY010000067.1 GCA_020631555.1 Flavobacteriales bacterium
ACCAACAACAGAACTTAATCAACAATCTCAAACTACTTTATGTGCAAAGGTCTCTGTATGTTAAACTGTGGAGTGGCGTATTTAGCTGTGTACAGGATATTTTCGTCAGAAAATGGGGGTTATTGATCCCATTTCACTCGGTAGGAGCAAGTGTCTTCGCCTTGTTTAACGGATCAACGTAACATTTCCTTTCAAAAAATAGGTTTGGTTGCCTACACATGTGGCTTCAAGATAGAATGCAAAAACAGCAGGGTCTAGTGATTTGCCCTTGAAGGTCCCGTTCCAGCCAGACTTGATATCTTTCGTTTCAAAGACTAACTCGCCCCATCTGTCATAAACTCGAAATAGAATCTTTTCCAAATGTTGGCCTCGCACATAAAGCACATCGTTTTCTTTGTCATCGTTTGGAGAGAATGCTGTTGGCACGAATACATGTGGTGGACCACATTCCAATTCGTGCACATAAATTGTAACTGAATCCTCTCTGATACAGTCACCATCTTGAACGGAAACAGAATATGTTGTGGTTTGACCCGGCTTGGCTGAAGGATGCTGTACGTTAGGATTATTCAAACCATCAGCAGGACTCCATGTATAGGAATAGCCATCTGGTTTGGCGTGTAAAACAGTAGATCCACCTTGATTGATAATCGTATCGTCGGCATAGGCATTGACGCCAATAATCGATAGGGCAGAAGTTGATATGTTAATTGTGTCTTGATCTGAACACCCAATAGAGTTTGTGGTTTCTAACGTAATCTGATGGTCGTCGCTAGCTTTTACGGTAATTTCAGAAGTACCGTCTCCTTGAAGAATTAAGCTATCCGGTGACCAATTGTAAGTTATTGGGAATAGAGAAGTATAAGGAGTCGCGGTAATTTTTATTACATCATTCAAGCAAACCGTATTTAAATTTTCCACTTCATGAATTTGAAGGAAGAATGCAACAAAAACAGAATCAACAACATCACAAATCCCACCCGGTCCGGATGTTTTGATATAGTAATATGTAGGCGAAGATTCATAAAAACTTATCGTGCTGTCCGTCGGGAAAGAATTAAGAGTGTCGGTAAAGGAACTATTGGATGACCAGTGAAAACTACTTGCCGTTCCATATGAAGTAGCAAAGGTGTCAATTGTTTTATTAGAACATGTGAGTAGGGTATCGGGAATGTCCAAAAGAACCGAATCGTAAACAGTAATTGTTCTAATGGTTGTGTCAATAATTCCGCAAAGTGTGTCAGTTACGATCAGGCTGACAGAATAATTTCCTGGATTCACGTACGTTCTGGTTGGATTTAGTTCAATCGATGATGTGTCTCCATTTCCAAAATCCCATATGTAGGTTGAGTAATTACCACTAGTATTGGTGAAGTTTACGGTTAACGGAGCACAGCCATCAATCTGATTAACATTGTATCCAGAATACGGTTTAATTTGAAAATCGAATTTTAAAACCCCGTTATTGCAGTTCTTTGAACGGTTTATGTCAGACCATGCACTGTCAGTGGTGGGAAAGTCAGAATTACCTCCACACCCCGCGCAAACTGATTGGTAAATCACACCATTCTTGTCGAATCGTGAAGTACCGCCATCGACATGTTCTTGGCTTTTCGCTCCGCCAAAATATGAGCCATACTTTAGGTTCTCTTCTGATTGACTAAATACACCTAAATAAAAGTCGTCGGTTCCGTTAGTTGTGGGTTGAAACGCATCTGGGGTAATTGGCATTCCTGTTAGAGGACCATCATTATTCGATGTTGTTCCTCCTCCCCAGCCAGAAATATATACATTACCGCAATAGTCTACTAAAAACGCTGAGGGTGAAATATTGATCTGCCCACTACCATTTCCGAATCTTGTTGACCAGATTACGGAATCCAAAGACGCATTTAATTTTCCAATAAATTGTCCACTGTTAGGATTGCTGTACTGGCCGCCAATAATTGCCATGGAGCCTAGAGTTTGTCCAAATACATAGGTGTAGCCAAATAAATCTGTTTCAGCAAAAAAAGATTGATCGTATGAATCAGTTCCAAAATAAGTTGATGCCAGAAGTGCAGTGCCATCGTCAGATAGCTTAACTATCATCCCATCTGCATCTCCGCCACCGAAAGTTTTTTGATAGCTGTTGGTTTGCGTAGGAATGTCGCTGGATGCTGTGCCACCTGCTACGACGACGTTGTCTTGATAGTCGAGTTTGCAGGAATAAGCAGCGTCTTTATCAGATCCACCAATAAAGGTACTCCAAAGCAGTTGATCCATCGTTGGATTAAACTTAAAGACAACACCATCTTGCTTTCCTCCATACGTTGTCTGAAATCCATTGACAATTGGGAAATCTGCAGACATGGTGGTACTGGCGACAATGCAATTACCCTTTTGATCAATAATAATCTCACCTCTAAACTGATCTCCATAATTAAAGCACAAAGAATCTAAAGCCTTCGGATTTAATTGATTGTAGTTTATTCCGTCGTTAGCACTTCCGCCGATTAAGGTTGAGCCGATTAAGGTGCTTCCGTCCACCGAAAAATGGGCAACATAAATATCGGTTCCACTATCTCGAAAAATAGTTCCATTTTGGGACAGGTCAACCAGCTTGCCACCGTTGAAAGAACTGTCATAGGCTCCGGCTGTTACCGGAAAATCAGTAGAACTTGTGACTCCAAAGAGAAACAATTCATCTTGATCGTTGACCACAAGACTATGCACCGTTTCCACTCCTTTTGAATCATTTCCTCCACCAAAGTAGGTGGAATACAAAAGTTTAGAACCTGTAGAATCGTATTTTGTTAGAACTACGTCTGTAATTCCAGATACGGGCGGTCCGTTAAAATTAGAGGTAGTATCATAGGCGCCAATTGTTGTAGGGTAACCAACATCAAATGCAATTCCTCCGGCGTACAGATTTCCTTTACTATCGTAAGTGGCAGTCATTCCGAAATTATCTGAAGTTGAACCAGAATATGTGCTAAAAATTAAGACTGGATCAATAATTAACGGAGCCTGTTTATAATAATCTCCCTTTATTCTAAAGCTTAGAATGTTGTCCTTCAAAATATAGTTACACTTAACTTCTATTCGTTCTCCATCTATTAGCTGGTAGGCGTAAGGTTTTTGTTCAACTATTCTACCAACGGATGTTTCAATAATTAGATTTCCCTTGCTTAATCTGAGGTCCTTAGTCCCTTCATATCGCAAAGCAATTTGCTTCGGATCAGCGTTTGCTTCCAGCTCAAAATCGTATTTAAGCTGATCTATTTGGTAATACAATTTAAGTTTGATTCCTGGATACACATCATTGTAAACAACCTCATTAAACGCACCCGCGTGAGCGGTCCATTTGCTTGTGTTCCTTCCATAGAAGTAATTATAGTATTCTGGTTGTTTGCCAATTCCACTCGCATCTGAGAAATTTCCACCATCGAAATGGACCTTATAAACGTGACCTTTTACTATCCTTGAGCTTGAAGAAGATTTTCCATGGTGTGCACTTCGAATTTGTGAGAAGTCTCTAAAGTGATAGGTCAGTGCTTTTTGCTCTAAAAACAAGCTGCCACTTGGAAGTGGAGTTTTAAAGAAAACATTTTTATTCCATTGTCCCTTGTTTTCAATAAATGTTGCTCCTTGTCCCAATGAGAACAAATATTGAAAAGTGAGTAGCAAAAGGATGATTACGTGTCGCATACCTGCAATTTACTAAAATTGAAGTATTGATGAGCCAATATCCAGGCTGGTAGGGGAGACTTAGTTGGTTTTTACGAATATAATCTGGCGGCTACAAGGGATCGGAAGAAGTTAGTGCGAATCCATTATTAGAATTGATGTTCATTCTAATTCGCCATTTTTTGGGGTACAAATTGTTCAGTCTATTGCCTATTGATTTGCTCCAGCCAAGGTTAATACCTCGATGTTGCATCAACAGTAAGCCCAATTGAGTAGCAATAGGTAATGCTTGGTAATTCAGGTATTGCAACGCTTGAGGGAGCTCTAATTCCATTGCCTCAAAATTGTTGTTCGGATTTAGAATCGTACTAACTGCTACATCGTGTGTAGGTGCTAGTTTGGATCCTTTTGGCTCGGCAACGGCAATTCCAGAGTAGATTACATTAAGTTGTTGTCTTATCAATTCTGATTCAAATCCCCATTTTAAAGAAATCACATGAATTCGATCTCTTTCTGAAAAATAACTCCAATCGTCTTCACAGATCCAATTTAC
Source organism: Flavobacteriales bacterium (assembly GCA_020631555.1). Lineage (GTDB taxonomy): Bacteria > Bacteroidota > Bacteroidia > Flavobacteriales_D > Parvicellaceae > JAHDGY01. Next base: position 4,223 of record JAHDGY010000067.1, read on the forward strand.
CGATTGTTCCAATTTCTTTTTCTTATTTTTTTTTGGTTTCAATTCAAAACACGATCCACCATTTTTCTTAACGATTGCAATATAAAATCCTTCGCCAGAAACCTTGTGTGGGTAGAAGTGTTTGCCAAGAGCATTAGGCGTGGCATCAATTTGTGAAGAAGAAAATTCAATAGGAATATGTTCTCCATTTAATTTCTCACAAATCCAATTTACAATCTCCTCATTTTCATATTTGTTGAATGTGCAGGTTGAATAGATTAGATAGCCATCCTCGGCAATAGCTGGCCAAATATCCGCCACAATTCTTTTTTGGCGTTTGGAACATAGATCTACATTGTTAACACTCCATTCGCTTATTGCCTTTGAGTTTTTTCTAAATAGCCCTTCGCCAGAACACGGCACATCTGCGACCACGACGTCGAAAAATCCCGATAGATCTTTAAAATCCTTTGGATCATTGTTGCAAATAATTTTATTCGGCAGTCCCCATTTAATTAGATTTTCCTTTAAAATTTCGGAGCGGCTTCGCACTGTTTCATTGGCGACTAATAGGCTATTTGCATTTATCGTACTTTGAATCAAGGTCGATTTTCCTCCTGGAGCGGCGCATAAATCCAATATTTTGATTGTGTTTCTGTGTGCATCAATCGTTTTTAGTGCTTGTTCTAGAAACATTGAACTCGCATCTTGCACGTAGTAGCAACCGGCATGAATCCAGGGATCAAGTGTGAATACAGGCCTTTCTTGTAAATAGAATCCGTTGGAATTCCATGGTATTGGCGTTAAATTTTTGGGAGTTGAAACTTTATTTGGATTGATTCGAATTGCTGTGCTTGCCGATTGATTTATTGCAGCTTCGAATTGATCAAATTCTTCACCAAATATTTCTCGAAGGTGGTTTTGAAGTGCACTGGAGAACTTAAGTGTTTCGGTCATTTCTACCCGTGAATAGATTGATCTTTACCGTATTGTTGAATTATTTCTGCTTCGTATTCCAAGAACTCTTGCCAGTTTTTGTCGACATCAATGTTTGTTCCATATTTTTTTGCGAGTTTGATGAACGTAGTGTAGTGTGTTGCTTCGCTCACCATTAGTTCATGATAAAATTCTTGCAATTCTGCATCGGCAATTTCTTGCGATAAAATTCTAAATCGTTCACAACTACGGGCTTCTATCATGGCAGCAAAAAGTAGATGATCTACAAGTTGTTGTTCCTTACTTCCGCCTCTTCTGATGTACTTTAAAAGATCATGCACATACGGGTCTTTGCGTTCTGGTCCGAGTTCGTAGCCTCGTTGCAATATGATATCATGTACCATTCCGAAATGTTCAATTTCTTCTTGACAAATTTTAATCATCTCTTTAACCAGTTCCGGATAATGGGGGTATTTGACCATTAAAGTTATCGCATTAGTGGCTGCCTTTTGCTCGCACCAGGCGTGATCTGTCAATACTTCTTCAATGTTCTTTTCAACAAGATTGGCCCATCTTGGATCTGTAGCCATTTTTAATCCGAGCATACGAAATCGCTTTTCAGCAAAGATGAGAATTTGGCATGGAATACCTTGAAATTAGTTCCAATTAAAAAGCCGACAGAGAGGTCGGCTTTTTTAAGTTACACGGCGAAACACGCTTAATATGTATCGCTTAAGTTTTAGGTTTTATTGTGGTACAAACATACAGGTCGTATTATATTTTCCCAACACATTTTTTTAAAAATACGTACTTTACAAACGACCTTTTATCTTAGTAACACATTGAATGTGTGTATTTAAAGTTGCAAAATACTAATTTTCGGGCACAAATCTGACTTTTTCGATGATAATTCATTGTTAATTAATGTATTAGCATGGTTAATCTAGTGTGTTTGAAAAAAAATAACATATTTTTTCTGTTTTGTGGAGAAGAAATGTTGATCGAAACCCAATTTTTAGCATTTGTTTAAATTTGTCGTCAGTAAATCGATCAAAACGGTTGGCGAGTTTTGATAATCAGGTTTTCATTTACCCGAAACGAGATTTTGCTATGTACATTGATAATCTTAAAGAAATTATTCAGACCCTTTCACTCAATGAACAAAAGGAGTTCAGGATTTTTATCAATCGACAGAAGGTTAAATCCTCAAGAAAGGATTTGGATTTGTTCGATATGCTTTCGGTTGAGAAGTGGTATACATCAGCTGAAATGATGACTAAGCTTTATGGACGTAATAATCCAAGTGCTTATCACATGGTCCGAAAGCGCCTCGTAAATCACCTTACAGATTTTATTGTTTTGAAGCGCATGGATGATGACACAACCGCGTCTTCTTCAATAATGGGGCTGATTAGTTTGTCGTCGTATTTGTTCGAACGTAGGTGTAATCGTCTTGGTTGGCATTACTTGCTAAAATCAGAGCAAAGTGCATTAAAAAATGAAATCTACGATTTGTTAGATAATATTTATAATCTGCAAATGGAGCATGCGGCTCAGGAATATGCCCCGCCAATTGAGACGATTATTGAACGGTGGAAATATTTCAAAGAAATAGCAGTACAGGAGGAAAGAGCTAATATGGCATGTAGCTTTATTGAAGTTCGATTGAAGGATAAGATGACTAAAGGCTCGAATGTAGATCTTGATCTTGAAATTCAAAGTGTAATGGAGTCTTTCGATATTTCGGAGGACTTGATTCAAAAACCAAAACTTCTCTACAAGTTCCTATCAATAATAAGGAGTGCCGTGCTGGTGAATAGAGAATATTATGGCTTTGAACCCATAATTATAGAGCACTATTCTAAAGTGTTAAACGGAGTTGGTTTTGAAAAGAAGGACCATTATTACAAACTTGGCTTGCTATACATGATTGTCCATGTTTTGTACCGAAATCGAAAGTTCAGTAAGGCGGAAGTTTATTTGAATGAACTCGGTCGGGAGTTGGGCAAATACAAGAAGTCTTATAGGGCTATATTTTTTCCACGTTATGTTCAGCTTTTGGCAGCAATTTGGGCTTACAAAGGAGAAAATAAAAAGTCTATTGAATTGTGCGAAAATACACTTGAAACTGAAAAGAAGTTAGAATTACTAGATCAGTTAAATATTCATTTGAACTTGTCTGTCTATTATTTTCAGCAAGAACAGTACAAAAAGGCCAATTATACTCTGATGCGGATAAAACATACCGATCGATGGTGTGCAAAAAAAATGGGACAGGAGTGGGTGATGAAAAAGCAATTGATCGAAATAATAATTCAATTTGAACTTGGAAATGATCACGTGTGTCAGTATAGGATTGAATCATTTGAACGTCAGCATAGAGAGTTTTTAAATACACCATTTTACAAGCGTGTTACCATTTTTGTCGGATTTATCAAAAAATGTCTTTCAGACCCTGCTTGGATTACGACGGAAGAGTTTCAGGAATACGTGTATAACACCTTGGAATTGGCTCCAACGGAAGAAGAAGACCTCCATGCAATGACATTCTTCAGCTGGATTAAGTCTAAAATGTCCAAGCGCCCGTACTATCAGATTCTCGTAGAAATGGTCAATCAAACTGGAGAAGAGGTTGACTCGAACAACGCAACACTTTCAACATGACCTGTGTGAGGGAACTGATCAACTAGGCTAATCTTCTTCAGTTCATATCCAGCTTCGCCCAGTGTTTTAGTATCTCTAGCCTGTGTTGACGGATTGCAAGAGACGTAAACAATGCGTTGGCTATCAAGGGCAATCACCTTTTTTAAAGTCTTTGGCGCAATCCCTGCTCTTGGCGGGTCTAAAACCAAAGTGTTTATTTTTCCTTGGTAATCAGGGTATTTTTTTAAGAACTTGCCCACGTCCGCAGCCACAAAATCTACATTTGAGATTTTGTTTCTTTCAGCGTTTCGTTTGGCATTTTCAATTGCAGATTCAACAATGTCCACTCCAACCACCTTTAACCCCTGCACTTTTGCAGCAAGAATTTGCCCAATAGTTCCTGTTCCACAAAACAGATCTAGAACGATCGCGCTTTGATCAAAGCTTCCAGCAACAACATAATCCACAACTTTTGAATACAACTTTTCTGCGCATTTGGGATTGGTTTGAAAAAAGCTTTCCATGCTAACCTCGAAGTCCAACCCTAAAACACGCTCAACAATAATGTCTTTCCCTAGAATCAAATTACTGTTGCCGTTTTCTAATTTGGCTCGGTCTGCAACGTCATCGTTCACTGTGTGGATAAAACCGGCAAGCCTATTTCCAATTTTTTCTTGAATAAAGTTTGCCAGTCCAGAAGAATCGAATTGATCAACGCCGTCCGAAGAGGTGATCAAATTAATCAGAAGCTGATCGTTACTAAACGACTTTCGAACAACAATGTGTCTAAAGAAACCTTCCTTTTTTGGAGGATGCCACGCACGAAGTCCAGTATTTTGACACCATTTTCGGATTTCGCACAATAATTCTTCCCATTGTTGGTCAAACATTCCAGAGTCTTTATCCAGATTTTCCACTTTCCACCAAGTTCCGGTATGTTTAAATCCCAGTCCGAAATCATCGTGCTCGGTATTAGTATGAATGTCATGACGGATTTCAGAAAAAGAATACTCCATTTTATTCCGGTAATGATGAGAAATAGGAGAATCTACTAATTCATCAAACACTTCTTCTAAATTTTCGATTTCTGCAAATCGTTTTAAAACGTCAAAAGAGGTACTTTTCTTAAAAGCATGTTGCCTTTCAATTGGCAACGAAATGTAAGGGCCTCCAGATATTTCTTGATAAGGATGATTGTACTGCAGTGGAGATTTTTGTACAACTTTAATTACTCGGGCCTCGCTATAACTTTTTCTTTTTTTTGTGATTTTCGCTTTTACCCGCTGACCAACAATAGAACCTTGGGTAAAAATCACATAAGGCCCTTTATCCGTTTGAATTCTTGACAGCCCTTTTCCACCAAATGCAAAGTCGTCAATAGTTACTTCAATAATATGACCTCTCTTAAAATTCACCACGTGTTTAGCCAAAATCTAGTTTTTTGCGAAGTTAGAATCTTTATTCCTTTTCCAATGCTCTAATTCGGTCTACCAACTTGGGATGAGAATGACCGACAAATACATTCAATTTATCGGGGGTTAAATTGGATAAATTATCTGCCGTAAGTTTTTTTAGGGCTGTGATTAATGGTTGGCCATCATAGGTTTCTTTTGCATACTGGTCGGCTTGATATTCATTCCTTCTAGACCATCCATTAGTAATTATTCCACTAACGAGTGAAACTGGATTGTAAAGCATAGTGAATGCTAAAACTCCAATGTGAAATTTGGGTTCTGCTACACCTAATGCTGTACTAAAAAGCGGAGATCTAACGCTCAAATCCAATAGGAATAACATAAGTCCAATTTGAAGAATTGCAAATGCCATACTGCTGAGTGAGTGTTTTTTCTGGTAATGTCCAACTTCATGCGCTAGTACCGCCACAATCTCTTCCTCGGATAGTTTTTCGATTAAAGTGTCGTAAAGGGCTATTGTTTTTTTGGAGCCAAGTCCACTAAAAAAGGCATTAGCTTTAGTTGATCTTTTTGAGCCGTCGATGACAAAAATTTTCGAAGCTTCAAATCCAACTTTTTCAGAATAGCCTTCAATTTTGTCTCGAAGCGACCCTTGTTTCAGAGGAGTAAGAGAATTGAACAAAGGCAAAAATAAATTCGCGTAAAACATGTTCATCAAAACCATTATTAAACTGATAAAGATCCAGGATATCCACCAAAAGTGATCAGAATAATTATTAAAGATCCAAATAATGGCGGCCAGTATAATTCCGCCTAAAGTAATGGTCATTGCATACCCTTTAATCTTGTCTAAAAGGAAAGTTTTTCGTGTTGTTTTATTGAAACCGTATTTCTGCTCAATAACAAATGTGTCGTACCAGGCAAACGGCAAAGAGAGAAGGTCTGTAGCGAAAAACAAAACGGCAAAAAAGATAAGAGACTGCATAATTCCAGAGAAAAATTCCGAAACATATTCATCAACAAAGGCAAATCCATCGACAAGTAACAGACTAATAAAAATGGAAAAGCTGATTGAACTTGAGATTACAGATAGATTCGTGTTGGCTTGATGGTACTTCTTTGCTTTTTCGTATTTACTCTTGTCGTATATACCTTTTAGATCATCTGTATAATCTGATTCCCAACTTTTTACAGATTTGTAAATCAGTAACTTATCAAATAAAAAATCGATTACAACAATAAATATCAACACGTAAAACAAATCAATAGAATTCATCGTACTTAATTTCCGACGAATGTAAAATTTTTTGTGATTGAGTGTGTTTTGTCAAGTTTTAACCGGGCTAAGTTCTTTTTCTTCTTGTTTGGAGAAAAGTTGTTTTCGGTTTAGTTTCGATGAAATTAATTGGTTGCACATAAATACCTTTAAACCTTTAACATTGTTTGTTGAACATGAATTTGAATATAGGAGTTGTATTATTATGCCTTATCACATGCACGGCTTTTGGTCAAGAACGATTTGGAATAGCCTACAGTAATTATGCGCCTACAAATGCATTGCATTTACACCCGTCAACTTTATCGAATCAAAAAGTTTTTTTGGATGTTAATATAGTAGGACTTGGCATTTTTGTAACGAACAATTATTTGTATGTTCCAAAATCAGAATTTCAGTTTTCTGATTTACTTTCTCGGAACCCTCAACTTGGGGATACTGCAGCCAATCGCTCTTCTAAGTTAAGTAAATATGGAATTGTGGATGCACATGTTATGGGTCCTGCAGCAGCATTGAATTGGGGTGATTTTGGTTTTGGTTTTCATATTTCATCGCGAAGCATTACTAATACCAATAGAATGCCTGCTGATTTTGCCAATTATTTATATGATCAACCCAACGTTAGGGTAGGTTATTTTGGAAATTCTTATCAAGTTGAAGACGCAAGAATTAGTCATCTTTCCTTTTCTGAAATAGGATTATCTGGTGCTTATAACTGGAAAAAGAGTGGAGACCGGATGATTTCGGTTGGTGGTACAATAAATTATTTAGTGGGCCATGCTGGGGCAGTTGTGAAACTTTCGGATGTTGATTTCGCTATTTCTGATTCTGGATTACTACATTTTAAGAACGGTTCGATGGAAGTGATGCACTCCAATTCTGGAATAAATCAAGGGTATGGAGTAAGTACTACTTTGAGTGGTACATATTACATCATGACTGAACATACCGATCATTTAAAAAATCATGTTAAACAGTATGGCTGCAAAGTTCCGGATTATCGGTTTAAAGCATCAGCATCACTTGTCGATTTAGGTTTTGTGAATTTTCATTCGGTGAATTATCGAAACGTAATAACTGCGCTGGCGGAGCAAAATAATTTACCAATTACCAACATATATGTTTTTCAAGATTTTGCCGATAAACACGCATCCAATATTGCCGGTACAGTGCGAAAAACAAATAGAATATGGTTGCCAAAAGCTTTGGCATTGAGTGCAGATTATCAGGTTAAGAAACATTTTTTTGCCGGTGCAACGTATGTACATGGAATGAAACCTGGTAGCAGGCAATTTGGTGTGGAGCGAGGAAAGGCTTTAAACGTAAATCTAAGATATGAAAGAAAGCACTTCGAATTTGCTCTACCCATTACCTTGTATCAATTCCAACAGCCACAAATTGGCGCGATGATTCGTTTGAGTAACAACTTTGTAATCGGTACCGACAAACTTGGTACATACTTATTTAATGTCGATGTTTACGGAGCAGATATTTTCTTCAACTTGAAATTTGGTCTTTTTAAAAACCCGGAATGTCGTGTTAAGTCATCTCGCGCGCGAAAGCGAATTCTTCGTAATTTCTTCGGTGGCGATAAAAGAGATGAATGCCCTATGCTTGATTAGTATGCTCCATTCCTTTTACGCAAAAACCATTCTATGGCGAGTAAAATGACCAATATGAAGCACAAGAACTTCCATTCAATTAAATCTTTAAATGCTCTGGAAGTGTGGGTTGTACTAGTAATGTCTTCACGGCCATTAATTGCACCAATTAGTTCATTCATTTCATTGAGGTAAAACAACTCCCCGCCATTTTTGCTAGCCATCGAATACAGTAGTCTGTGATTGGCAACGACATTGGACAATTCCTTTTGCAAGGGTTTAATTGTAAAACTTCCCTGCTTTGTCAGCACCGAATCATCCAAAATCGTTTTGGCCTCATAGGAATATCTACCAACGGTCAGATTTGGAATGTTTAGTTTGTATGCTGATCCTACGTGATTAAAAACATATAAGTATTGATCGTCCTGTTCGTTTCTAATAGTTATTTCAACGTCATTGGTGTTTACTAGCTCGAAACTTTTGTTGTATACCTCTGCCTCAAAAGGAATTTGTTCATTTTCCCAGAATTCCGTTTCGTTATACACCTTAAAACGAGATTTATCATCAACGGCAACTAAATATTGAGCGCTTTTCTTAATCAGTTCGTCTACTCCTGCATGATCATCGAATTTTAAATAATCAAGCAATCGCCAACGCCAAATACCTTCTCCTAGTATTACCCCGAATTTTGATTCCTGTTTCTTACCGAAATATACTAGCGGGAATTCAGTAGGGGTCATGCCTATTCTCTGAAAGAGAAGTGGAGTAGAACTTGCAGAAAGTTTATAGTCTACGCCAAAAGGACAAGTTAGTGGCGGGTATCCAGCAATTCTATTACTGAGTGTGGGTGTAATTTGAAACAATGAAAAGTTTTTGTTCAAAGTTGAAGTGACATCTTGACTACCTGCGCTGCCTTCGATTTTCAATCCCAACGAAAACTGATTGAACCTGGTCGCATCAACCTGACTGCCTAGAATGTACAAACACGGGAGTCCAGCTTTTTCAAGCTGTTGTAAAAATTTTGTCCCGTTGTTGGAAGTGGTAGGTAATTGAAAGACAATTGCAAGACTATACGAACTTAATGATTCGGGAATATTAGGAATGATTGTAGATTCGACCTGGTAGTTTTTGTTGGTTATCAAAGCATTTCTAACCGCTTTAACATCAGGGTGCGGTGCCTCTGCAATGAGCAATATTTTTTGCTGGCTTTCAAGAATTTCAACGTAAAACTGCTTTGTATTGTTTACGTTGGTGATTTCTCCCATTATCGGGTCAAGTGCTACTTCGTACCTCTGCAGACCTACGAATTCAGCCTCCAATTGGACTTCAATTTTCTGAATGTCCTTTGCCCCACTAAAAGCAACTTTTTTCTCAAAAAGAACCTTTCCATTGTGCCTCAATTTAAGACTGCTACTGGAGGAATCAGCCATATCACCTCGAATCGTAATTTCGACAGGAAATTTATTGCCTTTATAGGCAATGCGATTGTGTCCTACTTTTCCGATTGCCAAATCTTTCTTGGTAACAGTGTCTCCGAGGCCTACGCAATAAATTTTAGTCTCTTCAAATTTGGCCGCGACAACGTCTGGGGTTGTTCCAGAATTGTAGAGCCCGTCTGAGGCTAGAATCACTGCTGCAAGATTCTTGTTGTAATAGCGGGTTCTAATCTCCTCAAGAGGGGAGGCAATATCTGTTTCTTTGCCGTTTAGATTTTCGCTGAGGCCTTCACACAACAAGGCCTTATTTTCCAATCCTGCCCTGACACTCCGACCATCTACGGTCCCATGCTTGTTGGTCGAATCACCCGAATCACCCAAGCTAGAGAAGTGATAATTGTAAACGCTAAATGCATTACCTAATTTCGATTCAATAAGACTTAGCGAACTGTCTATTCGGTGGGCTACTTGAGAAGAATCCCGACCAGCATAAATAGATTGAGAACCATCTTGCAAAACTACAACAATTGGTTTCTCAATATGGTTCTGGATTGTCTCAAAAACAGGTTCAAGCAGTAGAAAGCATAGTATGCTTACTATAATGGCCCGAACACAAGACAAGGCCCATTTGAGCCCTGCCGAAGTACCTTGAAGATTAGAGTCTTTACGGTATAAAACCCACCCTGTAAGTGCACCCAGCACAATACAAACTATACTAAGCGCCAACGAGTAGGTAGTTGTAATCATGGTGTTAAGTTAACATTCCTCCGCAAACGTTTACCACCTGTCCTGTAACATATGAAGACATATCCGAAGCTAAAAACAATGCTAAATTGGCCACATCTTCAGGGCTACCGCCTCTTTTAAGCGGAATTGAATTTCTCCATTCATTAACCACTTTTTCGTCCAATGCTCCTGTCATTTCCGTTTCGATAAATCCCGGAGCTATTACGTTACATCGGATGTTTCGCGACCCAATTTCTAGAGCCATGGATTTTGTAAAACCAATTATGCCAGCTTTAGATGCTGAATAGTTAGACTGGCCAGCATTTCCTTTTACACCAACAACGGAGCTTAGGTTAATGATAGAACCACTTCGCTGTTTGAGCAATGTTTTCAAAACCGATTTTGTCACATTAAATACCGATTTCAAATTTGTATCGATTACCTCATCCCATTGTTCTTGGGTCATCCGCATAAGTAACGTATCTCTTGTAATGCCTGCATTATTTACAACCACATCCACGGTTCCGAAGTCAGCCACAATATTCGTTATAAGCTCTTCTGCAGACTCAAATTTGGCTGCGTCCGATTTATATCCTTTTGCTTTTATTCCTTTTGCTTCCAACTCTTTTTCCAATTCTGCGGCTTTCGTCTCTGATGAAACGTACGTGAAAGCTACATTAGCTCCGTTCTCTGCAAATTTGACTGCTATTCCTTTTCCAATTCCTCTGGTCGCTCCAGTTATTAAGGCCACCTTTCCTTTAAGTAGTTCCATATCGAAATTTAAGTATCAACTGACGTTAATATTGGGTTACGTCGTTAGCGGCCAAATATAATCAGAATTGCAATGCGAGATTAGCAGTTGTGACCTGAGGCTTGTTTGCATTTGGATCCCTTTCGATAGTTGCTTGACCAACAGTAGAAACTATAAATTTTGGCTCCGTAATTAGTTAAACAATTACAATAGCGTCCTAAATAAAAAAAAGAGAGGTTAGTTTTTAGTCCAAAAATTACT
>JAHDGY010000068.1 GCA_020631555.1 Flavobacteriales bacterium
TGACAGAAATTTAAGAATTCATTTTTTCCTGTCCAGTTTTTTTAGACCACTACACTGGAAGTGTTGGCTCAGCTAGAAACAATGTAACGTGATAAGTTAGAAAGTAGAATTACAAATTATTCGTCCAGAGGCGTACCCCTAAAAACTTTTCATTTCCCTTCTTCCTTTGATTCCTTAGTTTCGTTAGAAGGAGGAGTATCGTTTTCACCTTTGGCTGAACTTTTCGCGTTTTTCTTGGTTTTTACAACAATTTTATCTTTGGTCTTGTTATAGTCAACCTTAACGTGATCACCTTCAGCGATATTGGCTTGAATAATTTCTTCAGCAAGTGGATCCTCCAAATATTTTTGGATAGCACGATTGAGTGGTCGAGCACCAAACTTTGAGTCAAAGCCTTTATCTGAAATATAGTCTTTGGCACTGTTAGTCAATTCGATCGTATATCCTAAATCTTTGATTCGAGCGAACAATTTATCCAACTCAATGTCGATAATCTTATGAATATCCTCTCTTGAAAGAGAATTAAATAAGATCATATCATCAATCCTATTAAGAAACTCTGGAGCAAAGGCTTTCTTCAATGCATTTTGAATTACCCCTTGCTGGTTAGCTTCTTTGTTCTCAATTTGAGACATGGTACCAAAACCAACTCCAGTTCCGAAATCTTGCAATTGACGTGCTCCGATATTGGAAGTCATGATTAATATCGTATTCCGAAAGTCTACTTTACGTCCGAGACTATCTGTAAGTTGTCCATCATCTAACGCTTGGAGCAACAGATTGAACACATCTGGGTGAGCTTTTTCTATTTCATCCAAAAGGACAATAGAATATGGTTTCCGTCTGACTTTTTCAGTAAGCTGACCACCTTCTTCGTAGCCAACATAACCTGGAGGAGCTCCAATCAATCTTGTGACGGCAAACTTCTCCATATATTCGCTCATATCTATTCGAATGAGCGCTTCTTCGGAATCAAACATGTGTCTAGCCAGTACTTTACACAATTGAGTTTTACCGACACCGGTAGGTCCTAAAAAGATAAATGATCCGATAGGTTTGTTAGGGTCTTTTAATCCTGCTCTGTTTCTTTGAATAGCTTTTACAACCTTTTGAATAGCTTCATTTTGTCCGATAACGGAGCCCTGAATAGTTTCTCCCATCTTTACAAGACGGCCACTTTCTTTTTCTGCAACACGCTGAACAGGGATTCCGGTCATCATGGCAACTATCTCGGCCACGTTCTCCTCCGTTACCAATTCTCGATGAGTTTTTACCTCTTCTTCCCACTTACGCTTAGCGCTTTCCAATTCTTCGGTTAGCTGCCTTTCGTTATCTCTTAGTTTCGCAGCCTCTTCATACTTTTGGCTTCGAACTACTTGGTTTTTTTCCTCCTTAACATCTTCTATCTTTTTTTCGATATCCATGATGCTCTTGGGAACGTTGATGTTCGTAATATGTACGCGAGAACCTACTTCATCCAAAGCATCAATTGCTTTGTCCGGCAGATGTCGGTCCGAAATATATCTTGCTGTCAATCTTACACAAGCCTCAACCGCGGCCTCTGTATAATTTACATTATGGTGGTCTTCGTATTTTTCTTTGATATTATTCAATATCTGAATTGTCTGATCGATAGTAGTTGGTTCAACTAGCACCTTCTGAAAGCGTCTTTCCAATGCACCGTCTTTTTCAATGTACTGTCGGTATTCGTCAAGCGTAGTTGCACCTATACATTGAATTTCGCCACGTGCAAGAGCGGGTTTGAACATGTTGGAAGCGTCTAATGATCCCGAAGCCCCGCCCGCTCCAATAATCGTATGAATCTCATCAATAAATAAGATGATGTCTGGAGCTTTTTCCAATTCATTCATCACCGCTTTCATTCGTTCCTCGAATTGTCCACGGTATTTTGTTCCAGCAACTAATGAGGCTAAATCCAAAGAAACGATCCTTTTATTAAATAGTACCCGTGAAACTTTTCTTTGAACAATTCTTAACGCCAAGCCTTCGGCTATAGCTGACTTTCCAACACCTGGTTCTCCAATCAGAATCGGATTGTTTTTCTTTCTTCGAGAAAGAATCTGGGAGACTCTTTCTATTTCTTCTTCTCGACCGACTATTGGATCAAGCTTGCCATCCTCGGCAAATTTGGTAAGATCTCTTCCAAAATTGTCCAATACAGGAGTTTTGGATTTGGAATCTCCAACTTTTCTTGGGCCATTGCCTCCTCCAGATGAAAATGCTCCAGTATCGTTGTCGTCATCTGAACTTCCTGTCATTTCTGATCTTGGTTGATCAGCAGATCCTTCATCGAACATGTGCTCAAGTTCGTCTTTTACGTTATCGTAATTCAAATTAAAATCAGTTAGTGTTTGCGTAGCAATATTATTTTCATCCTTCAAAATAGATAACAGCAGATGTTCTGTTCCAATTAGGACACTTTTAAATAGTTTTGCTTCTAAATATGTGATCTTGAGTATTTTTTCCGCCTGTTTAACGAGGGGGATATTACTAAGATTAGCCGCCTTCGTGGATGAAGGCTTCATATGTTGCTCAAGATTTTTTCTCAGTTTCCTTACATCAATACCGTTGCGCTTCATGATTTTTATGGCGATCCCTTCGCCTTCACGAATAATCCCAAGTAGAAGGTGTTCAACACCAATATAGTCATGTCCCAGTCTTAACGCTTCTTCACGACTGAAGGTTATTACGTCTTTTACCCGGGGTGAAAATTTAGCTTCCATATGTTGTGTCATTATGGATTGAAAGGTCAAAATGTAAATAATCTAAGTACAATATCCAAAAATAGAATTCGGCTGTTTTAGAGTAATTTAATTTACTTTGGCTTTTCAACAGATTTTTGTTAGTAATTACGAAGTTCGTCAAAAAACGTTTTAATATCTAAAAAGAGTATTTTCGACCTGCTATATCAGGGGCGAAATACGCGTAATAGAAAAATGTAGAATTTATGGCTGAAGGAGAGAAGATTATACCTATAAGCATTGAGGAGGAAATGAAATCGGCATACATTGATTATTCAATGTCTGTTATTGTTTCTCGAGCCTTACCAGATGTGAGAGATGGATTGAAGCCTGTGCATCGAAGAGTGTTGTACGGGATGCAAGATTTAGGAGTTTTATCCAATAAGGCCTACAAAAAGTCAGCGAGAATTGTTGGAGAGGTGCTAGGTAAGTATCACCCTCATGGCGATACTTCTGTTTACGATACCATGGTTAGGATGGCCCAGGAATGGTCATTGCGTTATCCTTTGGTTGATGGCCAAGGTAACTTTGGTTCCGTTGATGGTGATAGTCCGGCGGCAATGCGATATACCGAAGCGCGTCTTCGTAAAGCGGCCGAAGAATTGCTTTCTGATTTAGATAAGGAAACCGTTGACTTTTCTCCAAACTTTGATGATTCATTGAATGAGCCTACGGTATTGCCGACAAGGATTCCCAATTTATTGGTGAATGGCGCGAGTGGAATTGCAGTTGGTATGGCCACCAATATGCCTCCACATAATCTCACGGAGGTGGTTAATGGTACTGTTGCTTACATAGATGACCGAGATATTACTATTGAAGGGTTGATGGAGCATGTGAAGGCTCCTGATTTTCCAACAGGTGGAACTATTTATGGTTATGAGGGCGTTCGTTCTGCTTTCATGGAAGGTAAGGGGCGAATAGTTATGCGGGCTAAGGCAACGATTGAAGAAATTCGAGAGGGGCGAGAGGCTATTATCGTTACAGAAATACCGTACCAGGTTAACAAATCGGATATGATTCAGAAAACGGCCGGTTTAGTTAACGACAAAAAGATTGAAGGAATTTATGAGATTCGAGATGAGTCGGATCGCAGGGGAATGAGAATTGTTTATGAACTCAAGAGGGATGCGATTCCGAATGTAGTGCTCAACAAGCTGTATAAGTACACTCCGCTTCAGACTTCTTTTTCCGTTAACAATATCGCGCTTGTAGACGGGCGACCAATGTTACTCAATCTAAAGGACATGATCAAGTACTTTGTTGAACACCGTCACGAAGTGGTGGTGCGTCGAACGAAGTACGAATTGCGTAAAGCAGAAGAGCGGGCGCATATTTTGGAGGGGCTAATTATTGCCTCAGATAATATAGATGAAGTAATCAAGATAATTAGAGGTTCAGCTAATCCGGATGAAGCTAGGTCAAGTTTAATGACTCGGTTTAATTTGTCGGAAATTCAGGCTAGAGCGATAGTCGAGATGCGCTTGCGTCAGCTTACAGGACTTGAGCAAGATAAATTGAGGGCTGAGTTTGAAGAATTACAGGAGAAGATCAAGGATTTGAAGAACATTCTTGAAGATGAAGGTCGCAGAATGAATATCATTAAGACCGAATTGATTGAAGTTCGAGACAAGTTTGGAGATGAAAGAAGATCTGTAATTGAGCACTCTGCCAGTGAAATGAGTATCGAAGACTTGATTCCTAATGAAGAGGTGGTGGTGACGATTACTCACGCCGGATATATGAAGCGAACGAATTTGGCTGAGTATAAAGTGCAATCAAGAGGTGGCGTTGGATCGAAGGGGAGCACAACTAGAGATCGAGACTTTCTAGAGCATTTATTTGTTGCAACTAATCACAACTATTTGCTAATCTTTACCGAGAAGGGTCGATGTTATTGGATGCGGGTTTTTGAAATTCCGGAAGGAACGAAACAATCAAAAGGTCGGGCGATTCAAAACCTTATCAATATTGAACAAGGAGATAAAGTAAAGGCATATATTAACGTCAGTAATTTAAAAGATCCAGAATATACGAGCAACAACTTCATCGTAATGTGTACAAAACGTGGGGTTATCAAAAAGACCTCATTGGAAGCATATTCTAGACCACGTGCGAATGGTATCAACGCGATTGGAATTAGAGAAGGGGATGAGCTTTTGGAAGCAAAACTAACAAATGGCAATAATGAAATATTGTTAGCTACCAAGTCTGGACGAGCTATTCGATTTAATGAGGAAGCTGTACGCGCTATGGGTCGGACTGCTTCGGGAGTTAGAGGAGTAACTCTAGCCAACGATGACGATGCAGTAGTGGGAATGGTATGTGTTGAAGATCTAAGTCAAACTATCTTGGTTGTTTCAGAGAAAGGTTATGGTAAAAGAACATACTTGAATGATCCTGAAGACGGTGAACCGGTGTACAGGGTTACTAACCGTGGAGGCAAGGGGGTTAAAACCTTAAATATTACAGATAAAACCGGGGAGCTAATTGCTATAAAAGTAGTTGGTGATGAGGATGATTTAATGATTATTAACAGATCTGGTATTATTATCCGAATCCATGTGTCATCATTAAGAACCATGGGTAGAGCAACCCAAGGGGTTCGTTTGATTAACTTAAAGGGTAAGGACTTTATAGCAGCCGTGGCGAAAGTGCAAAGGTCGGAAGATGAAGAAGAGGACGTGATTGATGGGGTAGATTTTGAAGATGACATCGATTCTCAAGACGACGCCAAGCATGATGTTGGTGATAATGGTACGGATATTGGTAATTCCGAAGACGAATAATTTGTAAACTTGTATCAAGTAAAAATTGAAATCATGAAACGATTTATTGGGGTATTGGCATTCATTTGTGGAACATTGACTGTGTTTGGTCAAAAGGCAGAATTGACAACAGCAATTCTAAATTTGCGAGAAGTTGAAAAGCTGAAGGGGCCGGATGCCGTTGAGAAGTGTATTAAGGCAAAAGAGAGTATTGATAAATCGTACGACAAATTGCAGAACGGAGGAAAATTGTCCTCTAAGGATAAGGTGAAAATGCACTTCCATCGGGGAGTTATCTACATGAGTCGAACGAATCAACAAATTGATGCCAATGAAATTGGTGCTGATGAATTGGCGGTAAGTAGAAAGGCGATGCAAGAGTCGTTTAAGTATGTGATGGAAAACGATCAACGAAAATCGTGGAAACCTCAGTTGGCGCAAAGAGCCAATATTGACAGAGTTGGACATTTGAATAAAGGGGTTGAACTTTATCAGGCGAAGGACTACGGGCAAGCTCTTATTAGATTTGAGTCGGCTTCAGAGATATGGAGTTGCATTGGTCAAACGGATTCATTGGCTCAGTTTAACTCAGGGCTTTGTTACGATAATTTAAAGCAGTATGATAAAGCCTATCAATCTTATTTGAATTGTGCAAGAATGGGGTACCAGGGAGATAAGATGTACCAAAATGCCATTATTGCTAAACGTCAAGCAGATAATGGAGAATACAAGCCAGAACTTTTGGAAGTTATTTCTGAGGGAAGAAAAAAGTTTCCAACATCTCAATTGATTTTGGTGGAAGAGGTTAATTATCACCTGAGTTCTGGAAATAACGTAAAAGCTGAAAATTCTTTAACCCAGGCAATTCAATCGGATCCTTCAAATAAATCATTACATTTTGCTGTAGGAACGGTCTACGATAACTTGAAAAAGTATGATAAGGCGGAAGCCGCTTACAAAAAGGCATTGGAAATTGATGGGTCTTATTTCGAAGCTTTGTATAATCTCGGGGCGTTATTTTATAATAAGGGAGCTGATGAAATGAATGCTGCTAACGAGATTGAAGACATGAATGCCTATGAAAAGAAAAAGAAAGAAGCTTTAGCTAGTTTGGAAAAGGCATTACCATTTTTAGAAAGGGCCCATAAATTAGATGATAAGGACGTTGGTACTATGACTTCTTTAAAAGGGCTTTATGGTCAGTTAGGAATGACTGACAAATGGAACGAAATGAAACAAAAGATGCAGTAGCTAAGGGTAATACCTTCAGTTAGTTTGGAAGATTCATCGCCGCCTGCTTTGCTGCTGTAAAGCAGGTTGAATTTTGTAAGTTTGGATTTGCTGGTTTTTGTCTTTATGAGTGCCCTGAAGAAAAATTGGAAGCATTGCTAAAATGGATAAAAGCAAAAGTCTGCTAATCGTGTTGAACATCACAATAAGTACGTTGTTGCTGTTGTCTTTTTGTTCTCCCAAATCATTTGACTCATTTGAGAACAGAGAAATAGATACTGATCCTCCTTTTTACAAAGTAGATTCTGTGTGGGTACATCAAGTTTTAGATAGCCTGACACTTGATCAAAAAATTGGCCAACTGTTCATGGTGGCGGCTTATTCCAATAAAGGAATTGAACATCAGAAAAAAATTGAAAAGCTCATTGATGATTATGATATCGGAGGGCTTATATTTTTTCAGGGTACTCCGAATAAGCAGCTGTATCTTACAAATCATTATCAATTTCGGTCTAGAATTCCACTGCTGATTGCAATGGATGCTGAATGGGGATTAGCTATGCGTTTAGACAGTACTATTAAGTACCCAAAGCAAATGACTTTGGGCGCAATCCAGAATGATAGTCTTATATATGAGATGGCCGAATCAATGGCCACGCAGTACCATAGAATGGGGGTTCACGTTAGCTTTTCTCCCGTTCTCGACGTGAATAACAATCCAAATAATCCGGTGATTAATTACCGCTCTTTTGGTGAAAATCGAGAAAATGTAGCCATTAAGGGGCAGATGTATTTTAAAGGTCTGCAGGACAATAAAATTTTAGCTTGTGGGAAGCATTTTCCAGGCCATGGTGATACTGACAAAGATTCTCATAAAACGCTTCCTGTGGTTAAACATAATAGGGAACGGTTGGATTCTGTTGAATTATATCCGTTTAAGTTCGGAATAGATAGTGGGCTTGGCAGTATTATGGTTGCTCACCTCTCGGTGCCAGCATTGGACAGCACTGTGAATAAGGCTACCACCCTTTCAAGGTATGTAGTAGACTCTTTGCTAAAGCAAAAGCTGAAATTTAAAGGATTGGTGTTTACCGATGCATTGAATATGAAGGGCGTTAGCAAGTTTTATAAGCCAGGACAAGTTGATGCGAAGGCTTTAATTGCGGGAAATGATGTTTTGTTGTTTTCTGAGGATGTTCCAAAGGCCGTTGAACAAATAAAGACTGCAATTGATAGTGGATATATTAGTACTCAAGACATTGATGAGCGATGCATGAAAATTCTTTTAGCAAAGCAGTGGTGTGGATTAGATTCTCTGGATACTTTGTCTTACCTAAATTTGGCTTCGGATTTGCATCCGGAAAATGCAGTTGCTTTAAACAAAGAACTTTATGAAAAAGCACTGACCCTTTTGGTTAATCAGAATCAAACGTTACCGGTGCAAGACATTGCCAATAAAAGGATAGTTAGTTTATCGGTTGGTGACCAAGACGGTAATAATGTCTTCCATAGCTCTATGGAACGTTATGCAAATGTTCGAAAAATTGGTTTACGGCGAGATTTTAGAAATAGTGATTGGCAAAAAATAAAGAAGGAAGTAGTGGGCAATGATGTTGTGATTGTCAGTTTCATGAATATGAATCAGAATCCAAGGTCCAATTTTGGCTTGTCGTGGCGAAGTGGAGAAATGGTTAAGGAACTTATAGAGTCGGACTGTAAAGTGATAGTTAGTTTGTTTGGTAATCCTTATGCGCTGGGCAAAATGGATATATTTAATCAAGTGGATGCGCTGATTGTAGGGTATGAAGGCAATAGCTATGTTCAAGATGCGGCAGGGCAGTTGATTTTTGGAGGTATTATAGCACAAGGAAAATTGCCCGTTTCTTGTGGGAAATTTGCAGTGGGAACAGGTATCACTGTTGGCGAATCAATTAGACTTAATTATACCACTCCAAGAAGTGTTGGAATTGATCCTGCTGATTTAGTAGAAGTTGAACAAATTGTAAATCACGGAATTGAAAATGGTGCTTTTCCTGGGTGTCAAGTATTTGCGGCTAAGGATGGCAAGGTTTTTTACCATCGGGCATTCGGTAATCACACTTATGACTCGTTATCTGCGAAAGTAAAGCTGTCAGATTTGTACGACTTAGCTTCCATCACAAAGATTGTTGCGACTACTGCCGGCGTTATGAAATTACAGGATGAAGAGAACTTATCAGTTGACTTAGCATTGTGCGATTATGCTCCTCAACTGGTAGATAATTCTGATTATATAAACGTTGGTCTCCAAGAAATGTTAGCTCATCAGGCAGGATTAATCCCGTGGATTCCATTTTATTTACGAACAATGCATCATGGACTTCCGAGGTATGATGTATATAGTGTTAGCAAATCGGACAAATATTCAGTTCCTGTGACAGATAAATTATTTACTAATCCGGCTTATAAAGATTCAATTTTTAAATGGATTGTGTCCAAACCGCTTGATAAGGTTGGAGAATATCAATATTCCGATTTGGGATATTATTTTTTAAAAGAAATAATTGAGGATAGCGCAGGATTGCCGTTGGAAGATTTTGTTAGAAGTACATTTTACGATCCTTTAGGACTTAAAACGATTGGGTATTTGCCAAGTAAACGATTTCCAAAATCCAGTATCGTACCCACCGAGAACGATAAAGTCTTTCGAAAGCAGTTGATTCATGGTCACGTGCATGATCAGGGAGCGGCAATGCTCGGTGGAGTAGGAGGCCATGCAGGTGTATTTAGTAATGCTAACGACCTCGGAGTTATGATGCAAATGTTTTGTAACTACGGAACATACGGAGGTCAACGATTATTGTCAGAAGAAGTGCTTCAGCGTTTTACTAGTTCTCCGTACCTAGACAGCGGCAACAGGCGTGGGATTGGTTTTGATAAACCTATTCGAGTTGGTGGAGGTGGCCCTACTTGCGACCTTTGTGCTTCTCCCAAAAGTTTTGGTCATTCGGGTTTTACAGGAACCTTAACATGGGCTGATCCGGAACTGGGTTTGGTATACGTATTTCTTTCCAACCGTATTCATCCTAGTGCAGACAATAGAAAGATAATCAAGTTCAACACTAGAACAAAGATTCAAAAAGTCTTCTACGATGCATTAAGAAAGGCTGGTTAACGCGATTTTTGATTTATGAAAATAGGAATGGTTCTTTACCCCACCTATGGGGGTAGCGGAGTAGTTGCTACAGAATTAGGGAAAGAATTGGCTAAGCAAGGTCATGAAATTCATTTTATAACGTACAATCACCCAGTTAGGTTGGGCGCCCTGAGGCAAAATATATTTTACCATGAGGTGCGAGTATCGGACTATCCGTTGTTTACGCATCAGCCATACGAACTTGTGTTGTCTAGCAAGCTTGTTCATGTTGTAAAGTTGCACCAATTGGACTTGCTTCATGTCCATTATGCAATTCCGCATGCATCTGCGGCTTATATGGCACAGCAAATTTTAAAATCCGAAGGTATAGAAATTCCTTACATTACAACATTGCATGGAACAGACATAACTTTAGTGGGAAAGGATGCAAGTTTCGAACCGGTGATTACTTTTGCGATTAATCGATCAAATGCGGTAACAACAGTTTCAGAAAGTTTAAAAGCAGATACGCTTTCGGAATTTGATGTGACCAATGATATTGAAGTTATTCCAAACTTTATTGAACCTGATAGTTACCAGCTGGACAAGAATAATATTTACAAGGAGCGATATGCTCCCAATGGCGAGAAGCTTATTTCACATATTTCTAATTTTCGACCTGTAAAGCGGGTGGAAGATGTGGTCAAAATATTTCATGGAATCAGGCAGGTTATTCCTAGTAGATTACTTTTAGTCGGGGATGGTCCGGATCGTACCAAAGCAGAACAAATGTGTCGGCAGTTAGGCTTTTGTGAGGATGTTTTGTTCTTAGGTAATCTCAAGTCTACGAAGGAGGTGCTTAATATTTCTGACTTGTTTTTACTTCCATCGGAAACGGAGTCTTTTGGACTGGCTGCATTGGAGGCATTGGCGTCTGGGGTTCCGGTAGTTGCGTCAGACACAGGTGGAATACCAGAGGTAAATCAAGATGGATTTTCTGGATATAACAGTGTGGTTGGAGATGTAGAAATGATGATCGAAAATTCGCTAAAGGTATTATCAGATCCGATAAAGTACTCTGAAAATGCTAAAATACAGGCCAGCAAGTTCGATATATCCAAAATTTTACCCAAGTACCTAACACTTTACAAGGGGCTTTTAAAATAGCAGTTTCCAGGATGTAAAAAAAGCCCGGCATGTGCCGAGCTTTTGTTGATTTTCCCTTAAACGTTTATCGCTTAAGAGTAACTGGAAATACGTTTTTAGAAAATGTATTAGGGACTGCTGTGTATTTTGGTTTCGGATAAAAAGTTCCTTTGGATCCTTCAACCACCACAAAATATGTTCCTTCAGGCACATCAACACCACCTTTGTTTTTTCCATCCCAAACAAAGATTGAACTAGTGCTTTCATAAATCAAAAACCCCCAGCGATTGTAAATTTTTACCATGAATTCATCGTTACATGGATCTGGCAATCCAGGTAAATAGAATAGATCGTTCACATTATCTCCATTAGGAGTAAATATGTTTGGAAGAACATTGTCTCCAGTATCGACGTTAGGAATTACAATTATATCCAATTCAATCGGATAGTCAGCGTGTTGCGCAGTGTCACCGCAAATTGAAACCGAATAAACGTTTATTTTCAAGTCGTAGATTGATACTATACTGTCCGTCAAATGCTCGCAATTTGTGTTCCAGCAAAACCTTGTGGCAACCGTATCCACATCACTAAAACTAAAGCCATTCTCGATAGCTGTTTTTGTTTGATTACTAGCGTTATAAGTGTACCAATCTTGATCAGATTCCCAAAATTCATATTCGTTGTCAGCTTGCACTTCGGTAGTGGCGCCAAGGTCAAATGTACTTGAGGTAACCTCCAAATGAAGAGTGTCTCCCGAATCATCGTCAGAAGCACCAATATCCCAGCATACACCACCTCCTACTTTAACTGGATTCTTTGCCGCATAAAATCCCAGAATTGAAGGTGGAATATCCGGTCGTTGCTCAATTTTTACGTCGATGTTTTTGGAATCAGCCCAGTTAGTGTCTCGGCAATCGGTAACAGAAAAAGAATGAATAAGTACACTAAAGGTTTTACCTTCCGCATCGCATCCTGGACTCCAACAGACCCTGGTGGCAATAGTATCGATACCTTCCAAAAAGTATATTGAATCGTTAGATAGATTAGTATTAATTTTCTGATTTGTCCAGTCAGTATTAAAGGAGGCCACCCCATTTCCTGTATCGTATTCATAATCGCCTGTTGGAGATGGACCTAAATCAGCTCCAAAACTGAATAATTCTGATTCTACAACAAAAAACAGTGAGTCGCCTTCATCCGGGTCTACGGAGGAAAGATCAAAACAAGACTCTTCGTTGATGTAAATGATTGGATTTTCATCCTTCATGAGAAATTCAGGAGCTTGGTCTGGACGTTCTTCGACCTTTACATCAAAACTTCGCGAATCTGCACTGGTTGTGTCTCCGCAATACGTAATTGAAAAGGCACCGATGGTTAACTTAAAAGTGCCGCCTACTGCATCACAATCCGGAGTCCAACAGACTCTGGAGGCAATAGTATCGATGCCTTCCAAAAAGTACATAGAATCGTTAGATATATTGGTGTTAATCTTCTGATTTGCCCAGTCAGTATTAAAGGACTCCACCCCATTTCCAGTATCGTATTCATAATCGCCTGTTGGAGATGGACCTAAATCAGCTCCATAATTGAATAATTCTGATTCGACAACAAAAAACAGAGAATCGCCTGCATCAGGATCTACGGACGAAAGATCAAAACAAGACTCCTCGTTCACGTAAATAGTTGGATTTTCATCCTTCATGATAAATTCGGGAACTTGGTCTGGGCGTTCTTGTACCGTTACATCAAAACTTCGCGAATCTGCTTTAGTGGTGTCTCCGCAAGGTGAAACTGAATAGGCGTGTACGGTCAACTGATAAGTGCCGCCTACAGCTTCACAACCCAGATTCCAGTGTATTTGTGTTGCAATAGTGTCGGTACCTTCCAAGTAATATGTCGAATCGTTTGATAGGTTAGTGTCAATTTTTTGGTCCGTCCATTTTCTTGTGAAGCTTTCCACACCGTTTCCAATATCATATTCGTAAACGTCGGTTGGGGATGCTTCTAAGGTAGCGCCTAAAGTAAAAACTTTCGATTCTATTGTGAAGAACAGTGAATCTCCCCAATCTGCGTCACCACATGAAAGGTCAAAATAAGATTCTTCATTCACATAAATTTTTGGAATAGAGTCCTTCATTAAAAAGTTAGGAACAATATCTGGTCGGTCTCTAACAATAACATCAAATTTGATATCTGTGGTATCCGCAATTTTGCACGTATCTGTAGAGTTTTTGTATGCTCTAATCTTAATTGGTATGGTTGAATCCATGTCTGCGCAGGTTGGTTGCCAACAGATTCTGGCTCCAACAGTTCCAGTTTGTAGAAACGTTACGCTATCAATTTCAATGTTGGGTTTTGCAGTGTCTTTTACCCAATTTTCTTCTTCCCAAAAGGTATACTCTAGGAGCACATAGGGATCCGTTTGAAAAGTATCCGTGGACTGTCCAATAGTCATTCCTTTGTCAAGCAAAGGGGTGGTTATTTGAAAAATCAATGAATCGTCATAGGATTCACCTTTTGCCATCAGATCAAAGCAGAGCAATGTGTCCACATAAATCTCAATTTGGCCATCCGAGTTGGCATCTACATTTGGTATCGATATATAAATTTTAGGCTTAGGCTCCAAGTCGCAGTCAGCTATGGCAGTTAGCTGAATATCTCTTCTAACTTCACCAATCTTAACCCCGTTTCTATACTCTTCAGCGGCAATTGCTACCACAAATAAACCAACCTGATCGGGTCGACATTTGATTTCTCCAGTTTTGGAGTTAATTGTCAATGGCGGAGTACCGCCAACAATATTTCCAATATTGTATGGGGCTTTCCATGGTGCTGCGCTATATGGCCCAGGAGAAGAATATGGATCACCTGGGAGATTTATATTGCCATTTAAAGGATCAACAAGCTTGTACACAATTGAATCACTATCTGCATCAGTTGCGCTTACTGTTATATTGTTCTCAAACCCCACGCACATGTAACCGTCAGTGGGATAATCTCCAAAATCAGGAGAGGAGTTTTTATAAGAACGATCTGGAATTTCTGCATAAAAAGTCATACCGACAGACCCTGGATTGGATAAATTGGTAATGGCTTCGTTTCTTGAATAAATTTCGCAAGACAAATACAGCATTCCACTGGAATCTGGTAACATTATGGTGTCCTGATAAATACCTTCTTCTACACAAATATTTTCAGGTTTATAACAATCATCTCCTAGCGGAATATCGACAATACGCGAAGTTCGCTTCAGCAAAATTTTATTTCTTAGGTTTCCATCCCGGTCGTAAAACGGAAATTTACTATGATCTGCACCTTTATACATGGTTAAACCTACACTCATCGGTAGTGGGCCTGATTGAAAGGAATTGCAATCCCGATATACCCGAATTTGAACAACGTAGGTAGAATCCGAAATCCATTTTATACCCCAATTTCCTCCAACAACATGTTTTGCATGTGAACTGTACGAACACATAGTACAAGCCAACACCAACAATATAAAGCTCAGTTTATTCATAAATAATACACATTAATACTTCTGATTAAAGTCGAACCGACTAAGACTAGACGCTTAAACTTTAAAATAAGCTGCATATTACTGAAAATTAGTTATTTAAAACGTGTGTGTAGTCGCAAATTTCCGATGGTTAATCGAAAAATTATTACACTGAGACCTTTGCACATAAATAAGTTTTTCAAGGAGATAGACACTTTAATCGATTGGTTACCGATCGAGAAGGAGTTAAAGAAGGTAGTTCGTTCGGGGAAAAAGGAGCGTGGTCAGAAGGCATACAATCCTTTAATTTTATTCAAGATGCAGCTGATAAGTATATGGTACAATTTATCGGATGTTCAAACACAAGAAACAGTTTCAGTGCGATGAAATTTTGTGGTTTGGCCTTGGAAGACAGTGTTCCAGACCATACACACTTAGTCGTTTCAGGAGCGAGTTGACACAGAAGAAGGCTTACGACAGATTGCTAAAGAGAATTAATCAGCAATTACAAGGTCACAAATTAATTGTATCCAAGGGCAAGGCTAAAGTGGACGCCTCACTTACATCTAGTCCTTTTTCTCCCAAGGGCAAACCTACTTAGTCACTCCTTAAAAACTAGTTTTAGACCCCTATTTGAACTAATAGAGGACCAAATAGATTTTGGAGGTGTTGTAAGATTCTTGGGT
>JAHDGY010000136.1 GCA_020631555.1 Flavobacteriales bacterium
CAAGAATTGATCCAGCATCAGCTGCCTAAAATCCATTTCTTTTAGCTTATCTAACTCTTCATATAGCGCAAACACAATTTGGTTGTCTACGGCCGGATAAACGCCCTTAAAGTACCCTTTGTTCATCTTCGGGTAGTCTAGCTCATAATTCCGCATAACGTCCCTTACGTTGCCTAAATACTTCTTAGTAGTTGAATTCAACAGTCCTGCACCGCCGTAGTCTTTACTGGTCAACAAATACCCCTTGAAATCGTTAAACGTATTTCGGGATAACTGGTCCAAAGTCAACTTTCGATCCGAATACCTTTCGAATGCGTTAACGTGGTCTTTGGCCGAAGCGTAATTTCGTGAAGTTCCCAAACTCATTTCTCCGTCCCTACCTCCTTCGTCAATGTAACGCTGAATTAAATCTGTAATTCCAATGTCGGTTTGTGGTTCTTCTGGCTCCACTTTAGGTTGACGAACGATATTTTCTAATGAAGCATTTTGATCCAGTACGGTGTTAAATGACTCCAACATTTGAGCGATGGATGGGTAGGTGCTAAATCCGTAATTGTCCACAACCGTTAGTCGTTTTCTAGCTTCAAAAAGTCGCTCTTTCAATATCCCTAATTGCCGGTTCAATTCATAGCTTCCCGGAGCCTCATCGACCAACCATTTTTCGCGCTTCGTTTCTTTGTCAATGGAAGCCTTCCATTGTTGCGGATCTACTTTCAATTTTAAGCTTCGGAAGAAGTAGGTTTTGTCTCCATCAGCCAACTTATCGTAATACTTAACCTGAACAGTTTTTCGTTCGCCTTTGTCTCGTCTCACGAGATAGAAATTTATTGTAGCCATACTTGGGTGTTAGGATTTACTGGTAGCTTTAGATACAGTTGAACCTTGAAAAAATGGGTGTTCTGCCATTTTTATAGCAGTTTGTTCAGCCGTAACTTTAATGTATGTCATAAAAGCTTGCTCGGTTCGATGGCCGCTAATTGCCATAATATCCAGCGTCGCCATGCCAGCTAAATAAGCGTTAGTGCAAAACGACCTTCGTGCAGTATGCGACGAAACTAGCTCGAACCGTTTGTAGTTTTTAGTAACCTCTTTTCCGCCGATTGTCTTAGTAATACTCTCTACATCATTTAACTCCGCTAGTTGCCCAATCTTTTTCAGGTGTTTGTTGATCTGCCTGTCAGGAATAGTCTTCGGCGGTTTTCCTTCATTGGATTTCAGAATATTCAAAACAATTGGATGGAGAGGGATAGCTACGCGATCTGCTGTCTTTTTTGCCTTGACCTTAAACATTTGGATACCGTTTACCATTTTTATATTCTGTGCTGAAAGGTGGTTGAAATCCGATACACGTAGACCTGTAAATGCTCCAATTAAAAATAGATCTCTCGCGATATTAAGTGCAGGTGTTTCGGATAAATCAAGTTTCGAAATTCTTTCAAGCTCCGGAACTGTGAGGTAAATATGGTCTATTTCCTCACCTAGAATCTTAAACTTGGTGTTCTTGTGAGCTGTGTTG
The DNA here is from genome assembly GCA_020631555.1 of Flavobacteriales bacterium. Lineage (GTDB taxonomy): Bacteria > Bacteroidota > Bacteroidia > Flavobacteriales_D > Parvicellaceae > JAHDGY01. Next base: position 1,517 of record JAHDGY010000136.1, read on the forward strand.
GTAGTAACCCCTTGTTCCAAAGCTTCGTTTAAAAACGTTTTAAGCACCTTGATGTGTTTCCCAATATAATTCTTGGACAACTCCTTTTTGTTGCACCAATCAATAAAGTCATAGTAGAAATCGAGTGAAATCTTGTCGAAGGAAATTTTATAATTTTCCTTTTGAAAGGATTCAAGATTGGCTTTTGTTGAACGATAATTATTTAAGGTGTTCTTAGCAACTGGTTTTCCTGTCTTAGCATTCGGCTTATGTTCTGCGTCCTTGATGAATTGATCTATGAACCCGAAAAACGTTACCTGTTCTTCTTCCTCACCATTTGAATAAAATTTATCCAAGTGCTTTCGTGCTTCTTTGTAGGAGGGTGTGTATCCAACTGCTTTGTTGGCAAAATCATACTCCGTAAAGTACTTTTCAAGATTCGCCTGCTTTTGCTTAATTGCTTCCTTGGCTAGAATATGCATCCTGTTTTTTGGACGTTGCAAATTGAAATCCCAATCCTCTGGAGAGATATTAAATCCGATTGCATGAGTTAAAGTTGTGCTTTGCCGGATAGAATATCTGAAGTAAATTGGCAGTGGAGTTTTACTTTTTTGCTCCTGTCTAGTGAAAGACAATTTTCTATTCAATACGAATGATATTTTTCCCATAATAAACTGTTGCTTTTAATACGAAATACCCCTCTGGATATTACTCATTAAGTTACACATTTTTTTGCTTATAAACATTGATTAGAGTTGATATTATTTAGCTCTTGAAAAACTCTATTCAGCTGTATTAATGAGTATTTAGCACGTTATTGTTTGTATGCGAAAACTATTCCATAGTCCACTTTGAACTAGGCGGGAGTGTTACAGCTTGACGATTTTATGGTTGCTTACCCT
>JAHDGY010000069.1 GCA_020631555.1 Flavobacteriales bacterium
TTGACCCAAAAGCGAAGCGCACAAACCCTATGAATTTGGAAATAAAATTGGACTCATAACTACTTCCAAGCCGCCATTGAACCAGTGATCGGACACCCCAAAACAGATTTTTGAATGGCTAAAAATTATCTCAAAGCTCCAGAATCACCACAAATCAATGCATTTTTAGCTGCTGCTGGATGGAACTTGAAGAAAATGATGATAAAACTCAAAAACGATACCCCTGTTGGGGTATTAATTGTCCTCAAAACCAAAATCAACCCAAGAATCTTACAACACCTCCAAAATCTATTTGGTCCTCTATTAGTTCAAATTAGGGGCTAAAACTGGTTTTTAAGGAGCGGCTAACTAATGAATTGCAGAGTGTGCATTTACAGTTCGTCGATAATATCTGTACTTCACCTATTAGACTGAAAATCAAATGTTTAAATACCTATATTAGTGGCAGCTTAACAGCTAAGTAGTAAAATTCTTTATGGGTAAATGCAGAAAGGGACTTCACGGTCCCTTTTTGTATTGGTGCAAATTCAATAAATATTTGATCATTGTGTTTTTGCGTTTAGCTATGAATGATCTGAAAAGTTGAATGGACAAAATCCGAGTATATGGTTTATCGATAAAACACGCACTCTATCTAATAGTCAGAAAAACAGCGAAATAAACTGATAATTTAGGTACGGCTTAAACAGCTAAGTAGTAAAATTCTTTATGGGTAAATGCGAAAAGGGACTTCACGGTCCCTTTTTGTTTTCATGCCTATTCCAGTTGTAAGCATCCGGTGTAGTACGTGTTGTGTATTAATAATTTTTGACTGGCAGTAGTTGGTGTAATTTATTGGCTTTGTGTTGTGGGATTTTTTCGAGGGTTTTTGTTAACCACTGTTGTGGATTTATGCCATTAAGTTTACATGTTCCGAAAAAGGAGTACATCATAGCTGCGTTTTGAGCAGCTTTGTGGCTTCCTGCAAAGAGGTAGTTTTTTCTGCCGATAGCCACTGGCCTGATGGTATTGTCGATCAGATATTCTCCATTTTCCGTATAACGCGCAAGTCTTTCCCAAAGATTTACCGTGTATGCTATTGCTTTGCCGATACTACTTTTGGCAGGGACCTTTATGAGTTCTTTTTGCAACCATTGGTTCATTTCATTGAGAATCGGCACGGCCTGATTTTGTCGAACTTTTTGTTTTTGGGTGTCACGGGGTTCTTGCTCACGTATTTTGGCTTCGATGGCGTAAAGTTGTTGTATTTTGGTTAGCATCCACTCTGCTCGGGCTTTGTCGTTGTCCAGTGTTTTTTCAAAATACCTGCGCGCATGAGCCATACAGGCAAGCAATGTTACTTCTTGGCTGGTATTGCCGCCAAGGTTGTATATCCCGCATACCCGTCGGTTTGCAAAACACCGGTAAAGTTTCCCAAAAAATGCGTTGGATTTTTTCCCGATCGTGTTGGTTGATAATCAAAAACTACCAGTTTTGCGCGCGGAATTTCCTCTCCTATTTTTTTGCTTCCAGTAGAAATATTCTCTGGTTCAACAATTTATTGAACTCTGGAAAGATTAGAAGGTATTTCTGTTCTACGGGTTTGCTTTTTGTTTCGTGGCTTTCCAGTTCAGCCTTTAGCGGCGTCTCATTGGATGGATCAAATTCATTTTCCTCAAAATAAGCTACCCTGATTTGGATCAACGGCCACAAAATGTTCGCTCTTTCTTCCATACAATTTTAAACGAATGCTTTACACCGAACTATCGTACTTGGGAACTTCAAAGGTGCCAGACTCCAAACGCTTGTAATAAAGCTGGTTGCGAACTATCCCGCTCAAACCGTCAAATGACTTGCGCATATCTGTGGGTACGCTATAAAGGTGATAACGATGTTCACTGCCTAATGAAAACATCAATCCAATAATTCTTTGACTCAAACACTACTAACCGAATCGGGCAATCGAAGCACCACACCACTTGGGTATTCTACTACAGGCCCTTGATTAAGTTCAACCTCGGAGGGCGCCACGGACGCTTACTTTTGCAAGAAACTAGATCACTACATTGATTTTCCGACTAGCAAACTTATCCACTAACAAATCATATCTTTTAGCAGTTCCGTAAGAGATAGTTTTGATACTTTTGTCGTTGCAATTTTACTATTATGGAACACCTAATCGCACCGTCAATTTTGTCCTGTGATTTCGCAAATATCGAGTCAGAATGTAACATGCTGAACTCATCGAAATGTGATTGGTATCACGTTGATATAATGGATGGAGTTTTTGTTCCTAATATTTCGATTGGATTGCCAATAGTAGAAGCGTTTAAAAGGTACGCTACTAAACCATTAGATGTTCATTTGATGATGGTTAATCCGGACCGTTATGTTAAAGAGTTTAAAGCTGCTGGAGCGGATAATTTAACCGTTCACTACGAAGCATGCACACATTTACATAGAACTGTGGATGCTATAAAGTCGGAAGGAATGAAGGCCGGGGTAGCAATAAACCCACATGTGCCGATCGAAAATCTGAGTTGCATTCTGCCGCATGTAGAGTTGATTTGCCTTATGACAATAAACCCAGGGTTTGGAGGGCAAAAACTAATTCCTGAAATGATTGGAAAGATATCCGACCTAAAACAGCTTATAAATAAGCTGGGCTTAAATACGAAAATTGAAATAGACGGGGGAGTTACAGTTGATAATGCCCGGACGATGCTGGATGCCGGAGCAGATATCCTAGTTGCAGGAAGCGCTGTTTTTAAATCTGCAAACCCAATGGCAACAATTCAGAAACTTAAGTCAGTATAATTTATTGTTCTTCAAATTTGCTTTTACCAGGTTTCTTCGGGGTACGTCCTAGGAAGAAATTGCATAACGCTTAACAAAAAACCTAGATGTTCTGTATGATTCCCAATTCTTCCGCCAGAAGACCAGTATTCTGCTTCAGGCATTTTTAAGGTTGCAACGTTCAAAATTTCACTTACATATTTGGTCCATTTTTCTTGTAAACTTTTACTGTCCACGCCAATACCAGCATTGATCAATTCATGTTCCACATTGTCCATTTCGAACAATTCACCGGAATACCAGAACAAAGAATCCAGTGCATCCTGAACCCTTCTATTACTTTCTTCTGTTCCATCACCTAATCGAATTATCCATTCACTGCTTCTTCTAAGATGGTACGTAACCTCCTTCAACGCCTTTGAACCTAATGCTGCAAGTTTATTGTCCGAACTTTTTATCAATTCTTCAAAGAACAACTTATTAAATGCATCGAAATAAAACTGTCGTGCCATTATATAAGCATAATCGGTATTTGGTTGTTCTACGAGATGAACATTGTAAAAATCATGTTCCAGTCGCTTAAAAACCAAATCATCGACTTTCATGTTCGTTGGGCTCAATTCACATGCGTACTCGTACATCATTTCTGCATGACCAAGTAAATCCAATGCAACATTGCTTAGTGCTAAATCCTCTTCCAGATATGGCCCTTTACTACAATACTCGCTAAGTTTATGACTCAGAATTAAATTATTATCTGCAATTCTCAGACAATAGGTGTACAAATTATTTTGCATCCGTTCTTACATGTGCTTGGTGCCTTCTGGCAGTTCATAAAAAGTGGGGTGTCGATAAACTTTGTCCTCACATGCCGCAAACAATTCATCACTTTCCTCTGGTTTTGACGAAACGATATGTTTTGACTCTACTACCCATAATGCAGCACCTTCTTTTCTTCTAGTATAAAGGTCTCTCGCATTCTCCATTGCTAAATCTTTATCGTAGGCGTGAAGGCTGCCAACATGTTTAAACGCCAATCCAGGTTTAGATTGAACAAACACTTCCCACAACGGTCCTTGATTATCTTGATTACTCATAAAAATTATGCGGCTTTATCTTTCTGTTTTTTTGAGTAGGCGATGGCGGCTTCTCTCACCCATTGCCCGTCTGAATGAGCTTTTTTGTGGTTGTCCAGCCTTTGTTTGTTGCAAGGACCATATCCTTTCAACACCTGATAAAATTCGTCCCAGTTTATAGGCCCGAAATGGTAATCGCCATTTTCTTTTAATCGAAGCTCATCGTCAGGAACAGTAAGGCCCAGTAGCTCAGCCTGACCAACCGCTCTATTGATGAATTTTTGTCTCAATTCGTCGTTTGTCTCTCGTTTAATTTTCCATTTTAAAGCTAATGCTGATCGAGGTGAATCTTCATCATGCGGTCCAAACATCATAATTGAAGGCCACCACCATCTATCCAAAGCATCTTGTGCCATTTTTTTCTGTTTGGCAGTACCTTGAGATAATTTGAACATTATTTCATATCCCTGTCTTTGGTGAAAACTTTCTTCCTTACAAATTTTAACCATTGCCCTAGCATAAGGCCCGTAAGAAGTACGTTGAAGAGATACTTGATTGACAATTGCAGCGCCATCAACTAACCATCCGATGGCACCAATATCTGCCCAAGTAGGAGAAGGGTAATTGAATATGCTAGAGTATTTTGCTTTACCCTCATGCAGCATTTGGATAAACTCTTCGCGACTAACACCCAAAGTTTCGGCGGCACTATACAAGTACAGGCCATGGCCACCTTCGTCTTGAATCTTAGCCAAGAGAATTTTTTTGCTTCTTAAAGAAGGACACCTGGTCAGCCAGTTACCTTCAGGCTGCATTCCAATAATTTCAGAATGAGCGTGCTGGGATATTTGACGCGCCAAGTTTTTTCGATATGCTGCTGGCATCCAATCTTTAGGTTCTATTTTTTGTTCCGCGTCAATTTTTTTCTGAAACTCTTCGAGTTTAACCGGATCTTCATTTTCAAGTTCTTTCATGACATTTTTTTTTGATCCACTAATACAGATTCATTCGTTTGGCCCAAATTACGCAACTTTTCAAACTGGTCATGAATAAAGTCGTCTAATTTCTCGCTATCGATAATTGCCTGAACGTCATGTTCGGCCAATATTTCCTTTATTTTTTTGTCCTGCAGTTTTCCAATTTCCTTAGCCTTAGAATAGGGGAGGTGACTAAAAGTAACCATTGAGTATAATGGTAAGTACTCATCAGGGTAGAGCTCGCTTATCCTTTTTTCAAATTTCTTTTGAAGTAAAAAATCAGGGTCACCAACTTTATCGCGCATTACAACATAGTTTTCAAGAGCCAAATCGGCAATTGCATCACCATTTGGTTTCCGCTCGGCCTGAAATGCGCTAAACACATTTTGCCAATCGTCTCCGAATTGTTCCATCATCTGATTAAGTATAAAGCAATCTTCGAAACCAGAAATCATCCCCTGTCCGTAAAATGGCACGATCGCATGGGATGCATCTCCAATCAAGGCAACTTTATCCTTATAAACCCAAGGAAAACATTTGATTATACATAATGGTGACTGCGGATTATTTTGAAAGTCTTCTACCAGCGTTGGCATTATCTCATAAGCATCAGGAAAAGTCTCTTTGAAAAATGATTTAATTTCTTCGGGAGTCCGAATATTCTCGAAAGCCTTTTCTCCAGCATAGGGCATGAAAAGGGTACAAGTAAAGCTTCCATCCGGGTTAGGAAGCGCTATTAACATGAAATCCCCTCTAGGCCAAATATGAAGTGCGTTTTTTTCAATTAAATGAGTTCCGTTTGGGCCAGCAGGAATGCAAAGTTCTTTGTAATCCGAGGAAATATATTCCTGCGAATAGTCAAAATGTCTGAGCCTCTGCATAATTCCTCGGACTGCTGAAAACGCGCCATCTGCTCCAAACACCATGTCGGCTTCAACCCTAATCGAATTGTTGAGATGTGTAAAAGTTGTTGTCGCGGATTCCAGATCTAATTCTGTGCACTTATGATCGAAATGAAACTTTACGCCTACCTCTTTTTCTGCGTAAGACATTAGGATTTTGTTCAATCCAGCCCTGGAAATAGAATAAATAGCCTCATCGTCCTTTCCATACGTCTGATCAGTCAATTTTCCGTTTACACTGTGCATTTGCCTTCCAAACATTGGAATGGCTGCCTCACGAACCAAATCACCAACTCCAACAAGATCCAATGCTTGCCATCCGCGAGTAGAGCATGCCATGTTTATTGATCTTCCCGCCGATACATTTGCTAAACGCATGTCAGATCTTCGTTCGTATACATGAACATCGTGTCCTTTTTTTCCGAGATAAGTTGCTAAAAGCGAACCGACTAAACCACTGCCTACAATTGTAACTTTTTTCTTCATGAAATTAGTACGCTTCCCTTATTTAATGGGCAGCCTAGCAAATTTAAGATTTTGAGATAAATTGATTCGTGGAACGTCCAAACCCACTATTTCTTTTTCTTTCTTTTCGAAATCGGGGCTTCATGGAAAAAATAGCGCAAATCCAAAGTTAGATAATGACCTATTAATTGAGTTTTTATTCGATGAAATTTAACTGGTTTAGAAGGTCGTTCAAATTCAAGATCGGTTTCTGTAATAGGCGCCATGGATCTGTTTAAGGAGGTGCCTAAATAAAAATAGCCGGAATTTGTTGTTCTCAATTCAAAACCAAGATTAGCCAAGTATGATGCTTGAATAATTCCACGAGTGCGGGATAGATGGGCATATTGGCTACTTACAGTATAAATACTGGATGCATAAAAATTTGCAGCGAAACCGGTTGCAACATTCATGTACAACTTGTCTGTGAACCTCACATATAAAAGCAACTGAACTGGAAGATCGTAACTTACCAAACCAAAATCCGACAAATCGGTTCCTGGAATGGTGTCATTGGAGTTTCGCCAATTATAATTCCTTCTAACGTAATTTATTCCCCACTCAAATGTAAAGTATCTGTTTAAGCCGTGACGAACAACCATTCCGAAAGAATGCCCCAATTTTGGAGCTATTGTAGAATTGTACCCGTCGGTCTTTAGTTTTAAAGTTTCGACTCCAAAACCTTCAATTGGCAAAATAGGTTTGTACTGTACACCAAAAGTAGTGATTCCCATTTGGGCTCTCGCCAACATGGCGAAACAAACAAAAACCAATGTGTAAAGGGGTTTTAGATACATGCTTCCGAAAATTCGGTTCAAATGTGCGAATTTAATTGAACTTGTTAGGTACAAAAACGGCCTAAAAATAGCCTGATTGCTTAATCAGTAATTCTAATTAGCTGGCCTACCTGAAGTCTTGATTTCTTGGATAATCCATTAAGTTGACAAATTTCATTCGTTGATTTACCGTAACGTTTTGCTATTCTATACAAGTAATCGCCTCTGCCAACCTTGTGAAATTTCGTTCCTTCTGGATAGGCTATGTAATCTCTTTTTCTCTTTTTCAAGATTAACACATCAGATTGAAGGTTTTTAGATTCAAAATCAACGATATGAGATGGATTGACCGGAAGCCCTTTGAATCTCAGCTCATAATGCAAATGTGTTCCAGTAGAGTGACCGGTACTTCCTCCTAAACCAATTATTTGACCGGCCTCAACAATGTCTCCTGGTTTGACCTTAAGTCTTGATAAATGGGCATATAAGGATTCCAACCCATTGAAATGCCTTACAATTATCATATAACCGAACGCTCCATAATACCTGGACATGCGAACCATTCCAGAAAATGATGAGTAGACAGGATCCCGGTGATGTAATTCTAAATCGACCCCCTTATGCATTCGTCCCTCTCGCCAGCCGTAAGGAGAGGTAACAATTGCATGGTATTTCCATTTTTCTTTCTTTCGAATTGGATGATGATACCCGCAAAAGGAAGAGCTATCTGAAAGTAGTAAAGTAACGCTTGAATCCTGATCTGAAATAGTTTTTGGATAATCGAAAGGTACTGCTGAATTCCAATGACCATAAATTACATTAGCTGGATATCGAGTGTTGTCTGGTTCAATAAAATTATGCCTTGCCAACAGCAAAGCAGGGGTGGTATCCAACATTGCAGGAGACTTCATTGAGTAATATAGATTTACATCATTAATTAGCTCAATTGGTGGAAACTCGAGGCTAAATAAGGAGTCTATCAAATCCTCAATCTGTCTTTCGTCGCGATACTTAAGGTTATTAAGAATAGCTATTTGCTTCATAAGACCACCGGATATGGTGTCCATTGCTAGAAGGCGATCGACTTTTGAATTCAAAATGTTCGACAAACTTTTCTGATCTTTAGAAACTTTGTACTCACTACCATACACAACAAGTGCCTTAGTTGTATCGTGGGGAAATTTAACTGGATTTGTTAAAACGAATCGAGCGGTAGTATCAAGACTAAGACACAATAATGATATTGCAATATAAAATCTTGATAAACTATTGATTTTCAGATTTTTATACACGTGTTAAACGATTTAACGGCCGCAAAGGTAGTATTTTTCATGGTAAATCTATTACGAACTTCTATTTAAATTGTTCCAACTACCGATAAACAGTCATTTTATTACGAGATTTGGGCGATGGAAGTGAACAAAATACCATATAACTCAATAAACCAATTTTCCAATTTTGTCCATGATTTTGTTTCTAAGACGGGTGTAATCCATAATTTTTTTGAATATGAACCTGTTTCTGAAGACATTTGGAAAGCGATTGCAAATCGTACTGAACATCCGATAGATCGAAATTTATTGACCAGTGTTATTTCTAAACAGTACGCTGAAGGCGGTGTGGACCTTCCAGATTCGGTAAACACATTAAAAAATCCAAATTCATTTACCATTACCACAGGTCATCAACTATGCCTTGCTGGAGGACCTATGTTTGTTGCGTATAAAATTGCCGGCATTATTAATTTATGTTCCAGATTAACCCTGAAATATTCTGAATATAATTTTGTTCCCGTATTTTGGATGGCTTCTGAGGATCATGATTTTGAAGAAATTAATCACATTCATCTTTTTGGTCATAAATTCGAATGGAATACTTCAGAATTGGGGGCCGTGGGAGCCATGTCCACAGCTAATGTTTCCAAGGTAATTGATGAAATTGGAGAAAGGGTAAATAAGGAACAATTTGGCCCTGCTATCGCCGCAGCCTTAAAACTTGCCTATAAAAAAGGTAATTTGGCAGACGCAACTCGAAGCTTTGTTCATTTTCTTTTTCCGAATACAAACCTAGTGATAATCGACGCCAATGACAGGTCTTTGAAAGGGGGGGCTGCCGAAATTTGGACCTGTGAATTTGAATCAAAATTCAGTCAACAAAAGGTGTTACAACAATCGGTTGAATTAGCAAAAAATTACAAACCACAAGTGTCCCCAAGAGAAATCAATTTATTTTATCTTGATGATCAGATCAGAAACCGGTTTATATTCAATGAAGGCAAATACGAAGTCCTTGATACAGAACTGAAATTTACGCTACCTCAAATAACTGAATTAATTAAAAGTCAGCCAGAAAAGATTAGCCCAAATGTAATTTTGCGTCCTATTTACCAAGAGAGCATACTGCCCAACATAGCGTACCTTGGTGGTGGTGGTGAATTGGCATATTGGGCTCAATTAAAATCTGCCTTTAAATCTGTTAACGTTTTTTTTCCAGTGGTGTTTTTACGGAATTCGTTTCTCCACATTTCGCAAAGCAATCAAAAAAAGATATCCAAATTATTCGACCAATTAATTGAATCTCAAGAATCGATAGATGAGAATCTTTTCAAATCGAAGGAAGAATTGATTAAAAGATATTTGAGCCTGAATTCGGAAAACTTAATAGATACAGAAATTCAGGCTGTTGAACATGAATACACAAACTTAGTTGAGCGAATTGAGAATATTTCAAAAGAGCTTAGCCAAAGCGCTCAATCCGAATTTGCCAAAGTAAGAAAAGGGCTTCAGAGCCTTGAAAAAAAGATGCGCAAATTCGAAAAGAAAAAGCATGAACAAACCTTAATGCAGTTAAACAACCTAAAGGAGCGTCTTTTTCCAGATGGTAAATTACAAGAAAGAAAGCTCAGCATTGTGGAAATGTATGCTCAATACGGCCCTAAGTTCATGCAAAGATTAGTTGATATTTCTAATCCTTTTGATTTGAACTTTACAATTCTAAGGGATTCCCAAACTCTTTAAATCAAGTGCAGTTACTACTTGCATTGTGTCAGAATAGCCAATTATTCTAATTAGATTTGTTCGATGAATTCGCGGAATCATAAGAGCTCTTTGCCAGTTATGGAAGAATTTTACACCATTCAAGGTGAAGGCTATTACTCGGGAAGACCTGCTTATTTTATAAGGTTGGGTGGATGCGATGTCGGATGTTCTTGGTGTGACGTGAAAGAAAGTTGGGATTTTGAGGCCCATCCTCATGTTGATGTGGACAAACTAGTAAACAACGTACTGCTGCATAATTCAAATTTCGTGGTGATTACTGGGGGAGAGCCAACTTTGTATAATCTTGATGAAATCACAAAGAAGTTAGCCTTAAACGGTATTGAAACTGCCATCGAAACTTCTGGTACAAACGAGTTATCGGGATCATGGCATTGGGTTTGCTTTTCTCCAAAGAAATTTAAAAAGCCGGTAGAGTCTATTTACCATCAAGCTAACGAATTAAAGGTGATTGTTGTAAACAAACACGATTTGCTTTGGGCGCAAGAGCACGAAGTTTTGGTGAACAAATCATGTAAACTGTTCGTCCAGCCGGAGTGGGATAAAAAAGAAAAAATGTTTCCCGAGATAATAGATTTCGTTAAATCGAATCCCCAATGGCAGCTATCGATTCAAAGCCACAAATACATTAACGTTCCTTAATAATGACCAAACTACTCCTTGCTTTAACACTATTCGTTACATCCTGCGGTGTTGCTCAGTATCAGAGTTATTCTACCAAAAGTAAACGGGCAATTAAAGATTACGAAGCGGCTCGTAAGGCTTTCTCTAATGTTGATCCAGTCACCGGAGCCCGTCCACTTGAATTAGTAAAGGGTAAACTAAAGAAGGCTCTGGACAGGTCACCTGAATTTACAGAAGCTTCCGAAATGTTGGTAAAAGTGCACCTCACCGAAGGAAATATTAATGAGGCTATTATTACGCAACAAACTGTAATTCAAAATAAAAAACACCCTAAATCTTCGGATTACTACTATTTGGCAGAAATGAATTATAATATAGGAGAATACAGAGCTTGTTTAAGTGCTTTGGACCGGTTTTTTCAAATGCCCAATAGGAACCAATATTTCGAAAGATTTGGAGATAAAATGACTAAAAGCTGCAAGTTTGCATTAAAAGCCATTAAAAACCCAGTTCCTTTCCAACCAAAGAATCTAGGGCCAGGAGTAAACACATCACGTCCAGAATATTTTCCCACCCTTACGGCCGATGATAAAACACTATTATTCACTAGGCTTGTTCTTGACAAACGAACCATGGATGGTGTTCAAGAAGACTTTTTTGTGTCGAAAGCTACTGGAGAACGTTGGTCTGAAGGGTTGGGCATTAGCAATAAAATAAATACAGAATTTAACGAAGGAGCTCCATCGTTATCGGCCGATGGCAAATATTTAATCTTTGTCGGGTGTGATTTGTACAAGGCCAGAGATTATGGACCTGATAGAGAAGGAATGGGAAGCTGTGATCTATTTGTGAGTGAAAAGAATGGCGACTCATGGACAAAAGGATTTAACTTGGGAAGACCAGTGAACTCTGGTTACTGGGAATCACAGCCATCTTTTTCTTCGGATGGGAAGACGTTGTATTTTATTCGTCGAACGGCACGAGAAGAGAACGGCACTAAAGTACTTGAACAAGATATTTACATAAGTGAAGTAATGCCAAGTGGAGCTTGGTCCAAGCCTAAACGATTAAGCAATGTCATCAATACTCCTGGTCGAGAGGAATCAGTACAAATTCATCCGGATGGACAAACTCTTTATTTCTCATCAGACGGTCATGTTGGGATGGGAGGCCTTGATTTATTCATGAGTAGAAAAGACCCAAATGGCAATTGGACAAAACCGGTCAATTTAGGCTACCCAATTAACACCCATAATGATGAAAACAGTGTTTTAGTTAGCGCTGCTGGAGAATTAGCCTACTTTGCATCGGACCGAGATGGTGGTTTTGGAGATCTCGATCTATATTCCTTTACTATGCCAAACCACGCTAGACCTATTAAAACTACCCACATTAAAGGACGAGTGTTTGATGTTGAAACGAAGGCCCCACTGGCTGCTAATTTCCAACTTTTCGATTTGCAAACGAATAAGCTATTTAAGAAAGCTCAGGCCAATGTTGGTAGTGGGGAATTTTTAGTTGCCATGCCGGAAAATAAAGAATTTGCCCTTACTGCTAAGCATAAAGGGTATTCATTTTATTCAGAACATTTTTCTATTGAAGATTTAGAAAGAACTACGGATGGATTTGAAATTGATGTTCCAATGATTCCGCTTAAACCTGGTACCAAATGGGAGATTAAAAATGTGTTTTTCGATGTAGATAAGTTTGATTTAAAGCCAAAGTCGATAGTGGTTCTTAACGAAATGATTGCTTTCATGACCAAAAATCCTGAAGTAAAAATTGAAATTGGTGGACATACGGACAGCGACGGTGATGATGCGCATAATCAGCAACTATCTGAAAATAGAGCAAAGGCTGTAATGAACTATTTAGTTGAAAATGGCGTAGCAGCTTCCAAATTAAAGGCTGTTGGCTATGGAGAATCGCAACCAGTTATGGTCAACGATACCGCTGAGAATAAAGCAAAAAACAGAAGAATTGAAGCCAAGATAATTCAGTAAACAATCTTTTGTTGGTATATGAATCAATTTTGTTTGTTCTGGCGCAATTGTTGAAGTAATTTTATCTTATAAAGTCAGCCATCACCCAATTCTATCTAACACATTTAGATGGTCGGCAGAATAAAATTTTATGCTGAACGTTTTGATGTCAAATCGTACTAAAAATTGGAATTTCCGTAATTGGAAAAAAGCAATTTTTACCTGTTTACTGAGTATTTCCGTTTCCTATTTCTCCTTTGCACAAATTGGAAGACACGAACAAAAGGGAAATAAACGTTTCGATTATTTTGCTTACGGAGACGCTATTTCTCACTATGAAAAGGCCGGGCAGTTGTCTACACAGGGCACACGAAACCTTATCGAATGTTATTTGAAATGCAGCCAGTTCGAAAAAGGTGGGGAACTAATTTTTGATTTAATTGGAAATGGGGAGTCCGAACCCGCTGACTTTTACACATACTCCTGTATTTTAAACCAGCTTGGACAACATCAAAAAGCCCATCGCTGGTTCGAAGAATATGCCACGCATTTTCCTAACTCAGGTCGTGTGGCTAGCTACCAAGCACACATTAAAAATTGGGATCAAATATCGCAGGATCAGGGGAGGTTTAGAATTCGAAAACTAGAATTTAACAGTCAGGGACAGGAGATGGGGTTGTCTTATGCTGGAAGTAAAGTGGTTTTCGCGAGCAATAAAGATAAAATTCCGCCAATAAAACGAAGGTGCTCGTGGCTCGGACAAAACTCCATGAAGTTATACGAAGCCGAAATAACTAAAGGTCAAATTACATCTGAACAACGAATTGATAAATTCTTAGGGGAGCAAATGATCGAAGGACAAGTTGGATTCAACCGTTCACTTACGGTGATGGCGTTCGCTAAATACGTTCAGAAAAAGCACAATACTGTTCTTCAAATTTTCTTCGCTCAGAAAAATGATGATGGTAATTGGGGTAGCGAAACTCCATTCGAACTGAATAGTGCTGATTATTCAGTTTGTCATCCATATTTACTTGGCGATGGAAAAACCATGTATTTCAGTAGCGATATGCCTGGAGGATTTGGCGGTGCAGATATTTACAAGATTGAGAAAAACAAAAGAGGAAACTGGCAAGAACCTGTAAATCTTGGGCCGGTCATCAATACGGAAGGAAATGAAATGTTTCCATTTTTTCATGAATCGGAAGACCTGCTGTTTTTTGCTAGCGATGGACACTTAGGGCTTGGAGGTTTAGACAATTACGTTGCTCCAATACGAAATAGCAAAATTTTGGATGCTATTAACGTTGGCGTGCCGCTAAACTCAATTGCCGATGATTATTCATTGGTCTTGGATGAGCAAATGATTCTGGGACATTTTTCTTCCAACAGAAATGGATATGATGATGTTTATGGTTATGATTTGCTCGAACCATTTGATTTTGAGTCTAATATTTCGGGGGTGGTAAAGGACCAGTATGGGAAGTTTGTTGAAGGAGTTCATATGGTTGTCTTTGACAAAAAAAACAAACCAGTTGGACGAATAATGACCAACTTGGGAGGTGGATTTTCATTTAATGTTCCTCTGAACTCAGACTACCGATTAACTGCTAGAAAACTGGGCTATTATGACTATGAATTAGACTTTGAAACTTCGGATAAACCAGGATTATCAACATTAGATGTTGAAATCAGCAAGCAACTCGAAGTAAAACTCTCAGGCCAAGTTACTGACGCCAAATCCGGTGTGAAAATAAACGGCGCAACCATTATAATAATGGATTATTTTTTCGAAACAACAGACAAAGTTTCAACTAATCAGCTCGGTACTTTTGAATATCAGGTATTGGACAAAAGGCCGGATGATAAATTAAGCTATCAAATCGCTATTTCGCATCCAGAATACAGATCTAAAACGTTAACTTATAATTCGTTAATTACTGGTTCAGGAACTTATCATTTAAATAAGAAATTAAACCTTTCTCTATTCAAGATTGAATAATCAATGTACAAAATAAGGCGAATGAATTAGCTCATCTGTAGTGGTCTAGTTTGTTCGGACAGTTATTTTATAAAGTTAAGTTTATTAATGTTAAAAACGAGGGGGTCTGGGGGAGACTCATAACTTGTTTGATTTGTTAATAGTTTAAGCAGCAGTCTTGAACCACTCATTAGGCGTGTCATACGATACCCGTCCAGAAGAGTGTGTCTGAAAAGGAAAGGAGTTTCCAACAATTTAA
>JAHDGY010000070.1 GCA_020631555.1 Flavobacteriales bacterium
TCATTGTTAATAACATCATAGGTTTAAATTTCATGATACTAATCTAAAGGCTAGCGTTTAGAGTTTGAAATAATAGAGTGGTTAGGCGAAGCCGAGCGAGTATCGGCTTGGGTGCCGGAAAAGGATGGTTGTAAAACAACCTTTTTTACGGCAATGTTTTTTCATAAACACAAGGCTGGCATGCCGCCGGCAGGCTAAAAAACAATTCAGCCGCAGCCCAAGCCGCCGGAGCGGCGAGCACAAAGTTAAGCGCCGGCTGGGCCCTTTTGGAGTGTTCATTTATACGATATTGGGTTTAAGGGCGCAGGAGTAGGCGCGGATGATAGACTAAAAAAACAAGGAGAAAAAGCGCAGAACTTTGGAGGCGCAATTGCCGGAGAAGTTCGTTACGGTAGTAGCGGTTTTTATCTTGTTTTGTTTAGGCTAGAATGCCAAATAACCGCTAGTCAAACGGTGGTTACTTTATCCAGTGTTTTTCGGGGTTTTTGTAGGAATTTATGATGGCTTCCACCTTTACTGTTTTATTATCTTGATCGACTGTGTAATGGATCATGTACGGATAGATACCGATTCTAGCGCATCTAATGTCTTTGTATCTGACAGCGAATAGTAGGGCGTCTTTTGCTAAAGAGTTTGTTTTCTTTTTGGCTGATTTAACAAAGTCGTGACCAACGCTATGACTCTTGGTTATTTTGTAATAATAATCAACGGTTTCTTGTATGTCGGCAGCTATTCGGTCATTGATAATGACCTCAAATTTTGACTTCATTCACCAAATCGAATTTGACGTTCAATATCATCCCATTTCTTATAATCAGAAGGTTTGGCGTTGGCTATTCTTTTGAGAACTTCATCTTGTTGCCATTTTGGAATGTCTGTGTCTTCTTCTTCGATTCTTGCATAATTTGAAGACTTTACTAGAACTAGTAAGGCTTTTCCTTCTTCCGTGGTATCGTCTATTCTAACTAGTTTGCTCATGGATTAGTTAACGTAATCAATTGGTTTTTGTTTGGTTACTTAGAAAAAGCCTGTTTTGTTTTGAAGTTCTGAATTACGTTGTCAATGAGGAAAAATAGTTTTCCTCTAGTTTCTTCATCCAGATTTTCAATGTCATTTATTCTTTTTAAAACTTCCTTGTTATATGAGGCTAGTTGTCCCTGTCCGACAAGAAAATCAATACTTACATTAAATGTCGTTGCAATTTTTGAAAGAATCTCAATCGATGGAGAATTAGAGTTACGCTCATAATTTCCAATAATGGTTCTCGATACTCCAACTTGTTTGGCAAGGTCTGTTTGGGATAGATTATGCTTTTTTCTAAGCGATGATATTTTTTCTCCGATGTCTAACATAGTTGACTAAAAGCAAATGTTTTAGATGCTTTTCAGCAAAATTAGTCAAAACTAGTTGACAAAAGAAGTGCATTTTTTCTTGTTGGATGGAAAGGTGAGTGTACATTTGTCAAGAATAGTTGACAGAAAAACTTTTTTCAATGACCATCTCCGAACCTGCTTTAGCAGCTCACGAAAACGATAAAGATCAATTATGACCATCTCCGATATAAAGGATCGTTTAACGATCGAAACAGTTTTGAGGCATTACGGAATCGAGGTTGATAAGAACGGAATGGCGAAATGTCCATTTCATGATGATAAGAAACCCAGCTTTAAAGTTTACCGAGATACAAATACTTGGTGTTGTTTTAGTGGAAACTGTGATGCTGAAACTGGCGATGTCATTGAATTTATAGGATTAAAGGAAGGTTTTATCTCTAGGTTGAGTGGAGCTGTTGTAGGTTGCAAAGAGGGGAAGTACCGAGCGATTTTAAAAGCTAAAGAACTTTTAGGTTCGGGCAATGGTTTGTTAGAAGGGAATCAGGCTGTTGCTGGTTCTTTAGCAAATCCAGTTCCCCTTCTCACACTTCGAGTGCTTTATCCATCACCCAAAACCAAGAAACTCATTTTGACCGAAAGCATTATAGATGCTGCTACACTATTAACCATCACAGAAGTAGCTGAAAAATATACAGTGCTTGCACTGTTCGGAACAATGGGCTTAACCACAGAACACCGGAACGCCATTAATCAACTTACCCAATTAGAGGAAATCATTTTCTGGATGGATGGCGATGAAGCTGGTGAACAGTCTGTGGAGAGATACGCAAAACAACTTAGAGAAAACTATGATACAAATCAGCAAAGTTCAAACCCCGCATGGTGAAGACATTAACAGCTTAATCCAAAGCCGAGCAACGTCCGCGATAAATTCTGCAATTCAAGTCCGGATATCCGGACTAAAGGTTAAAATTACCCACTACTTCAGCATGAATCTTCTTTATCTAGCAAGCCCCGCAACTGTACATTTTATTTTCTAGAATTCTTCGTTTCATTACTTTTTTAGGGTCGAACTCAAGATCAGGAATAGGTACACCTACTAAAGCTTCATTTGGAGTTCTAGCCTTAAGAACTTTCAGAGGCTTGGAATTGTATTCGTCTATTATAGCAGGCAAGGCATTAATTAATGCTTCGATATTTGGAAATCTACGCGGGAACAAAAACACATATTTCAAACACTTGAAGCCAGATTCAACCATGGAATTTGAAAAACGAACATCAAGTCCAGCACGCAGAATATCACTTTATCTCGTAGTGCTTGACAATGTACCGATGCCATGGACCAATGCCGATAAGCTTCGTTGGTAAGGTAGGACTCAATAATCTTTTCTTCTCGAGTGCTTAATTGGAGTGGGTGTCTTTTTCTGCAAAGATTGAAGGGTTTGGCTGTGCAACGCGAATTGTGTTTCAGACGCTTCCAATCATGTCTTGTACTTTTTGGAATCGATTGCACTTCTTCGGTACTTAAAAGGCCAGCATTGTGCAGTAGGATGTACCCGGTTGAATAACTTCTTTTCATGTCTGTAAACTGTTTGTTTTTTTGAGCGCGAAACTATTGAAAACTTTCTTGAGTGTGTATAGCAAGTTGAATTCTAGTGTTGTGGAGGTACGGTTATTTTGGATTATTTAAATATGGGTTAATAGATTGATTTAGAGTGGTTAGTGGTGTGGTTTTAAGTGTAAAAATGCTACTTATGAGACATCTATGGAAGAATGTAGTAGGTTTGGCCATTTTAGAGCTATGCGAGGCGCTGTTTTCCTTTAAAGAATACATGTTCGTTTTGAGTAAGTAATCCTCCAACTTTATTTGACTATGTCCAACGAACATAAATGCAATAATTGTGGCGGATGGGCGTTGTGGCTCAAGGTTTTGCAATCTTCGGTTGTTTGCTTTTGATCTGAGTTAGAAGGGGAAGAATTATTCTTTTGGTTGTTCGGTCTTTTGGTTTTTTCTTTTCCGTTTTTTTCTAAACAGTTTTTTCTTCTTTTTGCCTGCTGCTTCGTTTTTAATCGTTTCCTGAGGACGACCAAATTCGTCGAAAATGGTTCTCTCCAATTCCATGTCTTGTTCGTAAACAATAGAAAGCTTTTCTCGGCCTTCGTCGCTGTACTTAATCCAAGTGCCTATCTTTTTTCCATTATTAAAGAATCGTTTTTCTTTTTCTATTCCATCGGGATAATAAAAAATCCAATTGCCATCAGGGGCTCCATTTTTGTGCTTGATTTTGAAAGCCATTTTCCCACTATTCTCGTCGTAGCTAATAGTAGTTCCGTCTACTTTCCCGTTTTTGAAGTTTTTTATTAAGCGCGGATTGCCGTCTTCATAATTGAGGTTAAACGGACCATGAAATTCTCCGTTTTTATAACCAACTTCTTTTTTCAATTTTCCATTTGGAAAAAAGTATTTGCAAACACCATGCTTGACATTGTTTTTATATTCTTCGTGTTTAACCAAAGTATTGCTGTCGTTGTCGGCAAACCATTGAAAAACGCCATGTTTATTTCCCATTTGATAGCTGCTTGTCCACGCAGGTCGAGCGCTTTCGTAGAAGTACCTCCAATGTCCATTTTCTAGTCCATTTTCGTGATTGGTTACCACCATTGTGTCTCCCGTTTTGTAAAATGTGATGCCTCTTCCGGTCTCTTTTCCATCCATGAATTGGACGCTTCTTTCCATTTTTCCGTTGTCGAAATACGATGTGCAATTCCCCGTGTAGGGTTTTTGCGACTTGGAATGGTAAACAATATTATTTTCAAAAGTTAAATCATTATTACAATCCGTGTTTAGTTCTGAGTTATTGCTCCAAGGTGATTTGGCCCGAGTAGATTCCTCGGTTGTTTTTTGCTCTGTTTGTTGGCCGCGGTTACGATTTAGTTTAATTTGCCCAAGGCTAAAGTAAGGAATAGAACTTCCGAATGCGATTAGGAATACGAGTGTGTAAAACGATTTCATAATAAATAGTATAAAAAAATCCCGAGTTGGGATACTCGGGATTTCAAATTACAAATAATGTGCTAAGCTTATACTTAACTAATTATTATTGATTCTATTTTGTCGCCAGCAGAAATTGAGTCAATTACTTCATCTCCACCAACAACTTTACCAAAGCACGTATGATTTCCGTCTAAGTGCTGTGTGTTGTCTCTATTGTGGCAAATGAAAAACTGCGATCCGCCAGTATTCCTTCCAGCATGTGCCATCGATAATACACCACGATCATGGTATTGGTTATCTCCATTTAGTTCGCAATCAATTTTATATCCTGGTCCGCCGGTGCCGTCACCTTTAGGGCATCCTCCTTGAATAACAAAGTCAGGGATAACTCTGTGAAAAGTCAAACCATCATAATATCCTTCTTTGGCAAGCTTTGTAAAGTTTGCAACGGTATTCGGAGTTGCCTCATCATAAAGCTCAATATTCATTTCGCCTTTGGCTGTTTTAATAGTCGCTTTGCTCATTTAAATTAATTTTTTCCCAAATTTAGCTATTCAATCAAAATCACCTCCATTGCGAGGGTTGGTTGTTTTAAGTCTAGCGGAATAGGTTAGGTTCTGTGGGAGTTTATAAAAGTTTTTATCATGTTGCCAGTAGACGAGTTGAGGAATGAGGAGACGCTTCATTTTATTTGGAAAAATAAGTTATTCGATCATGATTCGTTGGTTACATCTTGTGGCAAGCCCATTAACATTTTGGATTATGGGGCCTACAACAAAAATGCTGGACCAGATTTTCTCTTTGCGAAAATTCAAGTAGACAATCTGCTGTGGATTGGAAATGTAGAAATACACAAAAAATCCTCTCATTGGAAAGACCACAAACACAACGTGGATCGGGCATATGAAAACGTGATTTTGCATGTGGTTTATCAGGATAACAAACCGGTGCGCTATAGCAATAATAATGAGTTAATTCCCACACTAAGTTTAGAAAATAGAATTTCACAGTCGACGTTATCGTCAATAAATGTTAGCAGCAGCATGGAGGAAACAATAGTTTGTAAATCAAGTTTGAAAAAGATTGACCAGGAAACGGTACAAGAATGTTTAAGAGGTGCTTTAAAGCAGAGGTTGGATCGTCGCACTATCATCATTCATAGGGATTTGGATGCCCTGAACAACGACTGGGAGGAAGTGTTTTATCGCAATTTGTTTCGATGCTTTGGAATGAATGCTAATTCGGAGGCGTTTTATCGGTTGGCGTGTATTACTCCGTTGAGGTACATCAGAAAAAATCAAGATAATCCTGATGCGATAGCTGCTTTACTTTACGGGCAAGCAGGTATGTTGAAAGGGGAATTTAGAGATAAGTATCCGCAAAGATTGCAAGTAGAATATCAATATTTGCAGTCGAAATATGGTTTGGATTCAATGGATTTGGTAGAGTGGAAATTTTCCAAAATGAGACCCCCAAATTTTCCAACCATTCGAATTGCCCAGCTGCTAACCCTATTGCAGCATACAAAGGGAATATTTTCCAGATCTATTGCTGCGCCAATGACCGATTTAAAAGATCTATTTACAATTGAAGCTGGAATTTATTGGAATGATAAATTTCGATTTGATGCAACTGCTAAAAGAATTCACCCCAAACGAATAGGTGATGCTACAATGCACGGATTGATAATTAACCTTATTGTTCCATTCAAATACGCGTACGGGCAATTTGTCAGGAACAAAAAACTTCAAGAATCTGCAATTGAAATGTTGCGCCAAGTTCCAAGCGAAAAAAACAGTGTTCTTTCTAAATGGAAGTCTTGCGGTCTTAATTCAGATTCTGCTTGGAATTCACAAGCACTAATAGAACTTTATCAAAACCATTGCGTATTTAAGAAATGTTTATCTTGCAGTATTGGTATTAAAGCGTTGAAATAAAGATGATTTTTAACTCCATCTATAATTTTTTTGAGAAGCAAGCCTTTGGCGTCTGCAAATGGTGGGGAGATAAATTGGGTATCAAAACTTCTAAGATTCGCCTATTTTTCATCTATCTGAGCTTTATTACTTTGGGGTCTCCGCTGATCATTTATCTGATTATGGCGTTTATCCACGAACACAAAAATTTCTTTAAATTTAGCGGAAGAAGAACTACCAGTATTTGGGAGTTGTAAAACTAATTTGAAGTTCCGTGTTATTTAATTTTAGGCGATTCTCGAGGGTATATTACGCCTTGATTTTGCTCATTCTGATTATCGTGGTCGGCACCAGTGGATACGTTTTCGTCGAAGGCTGGACTTTTCTCGAAGCATTTTATCAAACGGTACTTACCATTTCAACTGTTGGTTTTAAGGAAGTTCATCCGCTTTCAGACCAAGGTATGTTGTTTACAGCTTTCTTGATAATAGGTAGTTTTGGTACTTTTGCTTATGCCGTTACTTCCATTACCACGTATCTGGTGGGAGGGGAGTACCGCCAATATTTTCGAGAATATAAAGAATTAAAAGAAGTGGAAGGACTCGCTGGACACGTTATTATCTGCGGTTATGGTAGGGTTGGTTTGCAGGCCTCCAAACAATTGGAATTGCACAACGAAAAGTACCTTATTATTGAACAGGATCCGATTATCGTTAATCGATTGCAGGATGAAAAAATTAGCTATGTTAGTGGAGATTCAACGCAGGACGAAGTTCTTCTTAAGGCTGGAGTAAAAAGAGCAAAAGCTCTTATCACCACCTTGCCTTCCGATGCGGATAATTTATTTACAGTGCTGACTGCTCGTGAAATTTGTCCAACGTTAACCCTGATCAGCAGAGCTTCGACGTCTACATCGGTAAAAAAGCTAAAAATAGCAGGAGCCGACAACGTGATTATGCCTGACACCGTTGGTGGAGCGCATATGGCTTCTTTGGTGGTAACTCCGGATGTTGTAGAATTTTTAGATGAAATTTCCATTGAGGGTAAAAATGAGGTGAACTTGGAGGAAATTTGTTTCGCAGACTTGCCAGAAGATTTTCAAATGAAAACAATTGGCGATCTGGACGGAGCTTTTTCTACTGGTTGTAATATCATAGGTTTTCGAAAGCCATCGGGAGAGTACATAATCAATCCACCGGACGAAACAGAGTTGACGGTTAATTCGAAGTTGTTTGTTCTAGGTAATGGTGATCAAATCAGAAAAATGAACAGTATATTTGGCATTCAGTCATGAAAAAAATTCTTGTAACAGGTTCGAATGGGCTGCTTGGTCAAAAGTTGGTTCACGCAATGATAAATGGAGATCAATTTGAGTGCATAGCTACTTCCGTGGGACCGAATAGAATTAAGGAAAAAAAAGGTTATAGTTATCAAGAATTAGATATTACCAACAGGCACGACGTATTGCAGATGATTGCTGAAATTAAACCGGACACGGTGATTAATACTGCGGCAATGACCAATGTAGACGCTTGCGAAAGCGACAAAGAGGGATGTGATCGGCTTAATGTTGATGCTGTTCGGTACCTTGTAGAGGCCTGTGAAGAGAATGATGTTCATTTGATTCATCTGTCTACTGATTTTGTGTTTGATGGAGAAGATGGTCCTTATGCGGAGGAAGATCGTCCAAATCCGTTGAGTTATTACGGTAATTCTAAATTCAAATCGGAAGAAATTGTTAAGAATTCTGGTCTAAAAAGTTGGTCAATTGCGCGAACAATTATTGTTTACGGACTGGTTGATGAAATGAGTAGATCTAATCTTGTACTTTGGGCCAAAGGAGCGCTCGAGAAAGGGGATCCAATAAAGGTAGTAGATGATCAGTTTCGGTCACCAACATTGGCCCAGGATCTGGCCGCTGGATGTCTGTTAATTGCTGAAAAGGAAACTTCAGGAATATTTCATTTATCTGGTCCGGAGTCAATGAGTATCTTGGAGGCAGTGGAAAAAATCGGGGCGTTTTATGGGTTGTCAACAGAGAATGTGGCACCTATAAAATCCGAGTCTCTTGGACAGGATGCAAAGCGACCTCCCAGAACTGGTTTCATTCTAGATAAGGCGAAAGCAGAGTTAGGTTATCAGCCATGCAGCTTTGTTCGCGGATTGGAAATCTTAACCGCCGAATTGCAGGAGCGGTCCGATAATTCGTAAATTCGCCGCCCTGAATTTATGAGTCATCCAAATTAAGAATCGTTGAAATGAATAGAGTTCTTACCCTTCTAATGCTAGGATTAGCGCCAACCTTTAGTTATTGTTCCGAAGGTCCTAAATTGGGAATTGACGAGAAAATCAACAATGCGGTTGCGCCAATTGTAGCCTGGCTTGGACAAAATGTATTTTTTGTTAAGCCTTTGGAATTTGTTGGGTTAGATGTGCCTATGGTAGTTCTCTGGTTGGTCTTTGGATCAATTTTCTTTACAATAAAGATGGGCTTTATCAACTTCAAGGGGTTTAAACATGCTATAGAGTTGGTGCGCGGAAAGTACGATGATCCAAATGATGAAGGAGAAGTATCGCATTTTCAAGCCTTGGTTACTGCCCTTTCAGGAACGGTAGGATTGGGGAATATTGCTGGTGTTGCTGTTGCTGTGGCCACTGGTGGTGCTGGGGCAACATTTTGGATGATTTTGGCAGGGCTGATTGGGATGTCTGCAAAATTTGTAGAGTGTACGTTGGGTGTAAAGTATAGAAACGTTAATAAGAATGGTGAAGTCTCAGGTGGTCCAATGTATTACTTGAGTAAAGGTTTGGAGAAACGAAACCTGGGAGGTTTAGGAAAAATGCTCGCAATCACTTTCGCTATACTATGCATAGGCGCTTCATTCGGAGGAGGAAATATGTTTCAAGCAAATCAGGCATTTGACCAAGCCAAGAATATTGATTTCTTATCAACTTACTTAGACGGAAATGGCGTTTTCTTTGGGGTTTTTATGGCCATTTTAGTTGGTGTGGTAATCATTGGAGGAATTAAGAGTATTGCCAAAGTAACCGATAAAATAGTGCCGTTAATGGTTGGAATTTATGTGTTGAGTGCACTTACCATCATTTTGTTGAACATCACCCATATTGGAGAAGCTTTTGGAGCAATTTTCGGAGGAGCATTTAGTTTAAAAGCCGGGTTTGGTGGATTTCTAGGTGTTTTGGTAGTTGGATTTCAAAGGGCAGCATTTTCCAATGAAGCGGGAGTTGGTTCAGCTTCCATTGCTCATTCCGCTGCAAAAACGGATGAACCGGTTTCCGAAGGAACCGTTGCTTTGTTGGAGCCATTTATAGACACTGTTGTAGTTTGTACGATGACCGCATTGGTACTGATTTTTACTGGTTTTGCAGAAGATACCCAGGGGTTTACTGGCGCTAGTTTAACGTCAAAAGCGTTTGAGGCATCTTTGGGTGGATGGTCTACCTATGTGTTGGCTATCTCGGCGATTCTATTTGCATTTTCTACGATGATTTCATGGTCTTATTATGGACTAAAGGCTTGGACTTATGTTTGTGGTGATACGCGAACAATGGCGGTAATTTACAAGGTTCTATTTTGTGCTTTTGTCGTTTTAGGGAGTTCAATGACTTTGGGCGCAGTAATGGATTTTTCGGATATGATGGTTCTTGGAATGGCGTTTCCAAATATTTTGGGGTTATTGATCATGTCTGGAGAGGTCAAGGCAGAGATGTTGGATTATTTCGCTAGGGTTAAGAGTGGAGCTATTCAGAAGTTCAAATAATCATCATTTGAGATGTCGATCAGGTCTTTTCTAACCGTTCGACGAAAGGAGAGAAAAGCTCTTCTTGATTTACTAATTATTTTAGGTGTTCTATTGTTGTTCAGGTTTGGTGATTTTCTGTGGAATTATTCGACTTCTGAATTTGGTGTAGAGCAGATTCCTATATCTGAGAACAATAATATAACAGCGGTTGATGCATCTCTTTTACAGGACACCAATTTGTATGAGGCAACTCTTCCAAAATTAGATTCAGTAAGGTTGCGTTCTAGGAAATACGGCAAGGGAGATCACAATGCTAATGCAGTTGGCTACTCGATCGAAATTAAGCCAATTCATCCAAATGAAGCCACAGTAGAGAATTGGCAGGCATTAGGTTTTTCTCCTAAGCAAGCTCAAGCGATATTTAAGTTTTTAGAAAAGGGAAGACCCTTAAAGTATAAGGAACAATTAAAAAGATCCTTTATAATTGATGATGACAGGTTTCAAAAGTTGAAGAAGTACATTGCTTTGCCGGATAGTGCGAATTGGACTATGAAGAAAAATGAACAGAATACTAAAAAGGCTTTAAAACAGCAGGAACAAAAACAACGTTTGACTTCCCAGGAATGGAATATTGATATCAATAATGTTTCAGCTGAAACCTTGGATAGTTTGCCCACAATTCAGTCGAGTTTGGCTGATCGTATTGTTAAGTATCGTAATGCTTTAGGTGGATTTGTTCATTTTAATCAGTTAAAAGAAGTGTACTATTTGGATTCAGTGCATTTTGAAGTATTAGATCGTTATTCTACTTTGGGCGATCATTCGGTTGTTAAAATGGATTTGAATGCGGCTTCAAAGAATATGCTTGCTAAGCACCCATACATTAACTGGAAGGTAGCCAATTCAATTGTGGAAATTAGGCGACAACATGGAAAGTATAAGGACTTGAGCGAATTAAAGAACTCAGAATTGATTGGTGATGACTTATACCTTAAAATTATACCATATTTGGAAATTCGATGAAAACAGTAGAGCAACAAGTTAAGGAGGTAATCCGTACCGTACCAAATTTCCCATCTGAGGGTATTAACTTTAAGGATATAACGCCCTTGTTAGGACAACCAAGATTGGCTAAAGAAATAGTTAAAGAAATTGTTGAAAATGTTGCTTTATGGAACCCAACTTGTGTTGCGGGAATTGAAAGTAGAGGGTTTTTATTTGGTTTTTCGATTGCTGCTGAATTGAACATTCCATTCATTCCGATTCGTAAGAAGGGCAAGCTGCCAATGCCAACTGCAAGTACGAAGTATGATTTAGAATATGGTATGTCGGAAATTGAGGTGCACCTTGATGCTGTAAAGCCGAATGACCGTGTGCTTATTCATGATGATTTGCTTGCTACAGGAGGAACAGCTCTGGCCGCAGCGGAATTGATTGAGTCCTTGAATGCACAGGTTGTAGGGTACTCCTTTCTGGTCGAATTAGGTTTTTTGTCCGGACGCCAAAGATTAAATACTACCACTCAAAACTTTCATGAATTAGTTACGTATTAGTTGATCTGTTTGCTTAGCAGCCCTGGATCAAGCATATAATTTGTGGATGACAATTTTATCTTTGCGCTCGGTAAACCAAACAAAGTAGTGATATGAATTTTCAAAAAACAGAGAACCAGCTCATGATTGAGCAAATGGTTAGGGATTTTGCCGAGAAGGAAATCCGACCAAATGTTATGAAATGGGACGAAGGGCAAATATTTCCGGTTGATCTATTTAAAAAATTAGGAGAGTTGGGGCTTCTAGGAGTTTTGGTTCCTGAGGAATATAATGGATCTGGCTTGGGGTATTTTGAATACATTTCTGTAATTAGTGAAATTGCTCAAGTTTGCGGATCTATTGGATTATCAGTTGCAGCTCATAATTCGTTGTGTACTGGTCACATATTAAGTTTTGGTTCTGAAGAGCAAAAGAAAAAGTGGTTGCCGAGGTTAGCTACTGGTGAATGGATTGGGGCGTGGGGCCTGACGGAAACTGGAACCGGTTCGGATGCTGGTGGGATGGCAACTACCGCAGTTAAAGATGTTGATCATTGGGTTATTAACGGATCTAAGAATTTTATTACCCATGCCATCTCAGGCGATATTGCAGTAGTAATAGTTAGGACTGGTGAGAAAGGAGATTCTCATGGTATGACGGCAATCGCAGTGGAGAAAGGAACTCCAGGGTTTAGTGGTGGTAAGAAGGAGGATAAATTAGGTATGCGCGCGTCGGAAACTGCGTGTTTGTTTTTCGATAATTGCAAAGTCCCAGTTGCCAATACACTCGGCGAAGTTGGAGAAGGATTTATTCAGGCCATGAAAATTTTGGACGGAGGTAGAATTTCCATTGGTGCTCTTGCACTTGGGATTGCTCAAGGGGCTTTTGGTGCAGCGTTACAATACTCTAAAGAACGTGAACAGTTTGGCAAACCAATTCATAAGTTTCAGGGAGTAGGCTTCAAATTGGCTGAAATGAAAACGGATATTGATGCAGCGGAAATGCTGTTATTGAAGGCTGCAGATCTTAAGAATCGAGGAGAAAAGGTTACATTAGAATCTGCTGTTGCCAAGTACTTTGCTTCGGAAATTGCGGTTAAAACAGCCAACGAAGCAGTGCAAGTTTTTGGGGGGTATGGCTATACTAAAGAGTATCCTGCTGAGAAGTACTACCGGGATGCTAAACTTTGTACTATTGGAGAAGGTACATCGGAAATTCAAAAGCTAGTTATTTCTAGGTTGTTGACGAAATAATATTTTTTTAAGATTTGGAGATATTTGAAAAATAGTATTATCTTCGCGATCCTATTTATTAAAGACAATTGGTTAAACAAGATTGATATGTTGATAATCCCTGTTAAGGAAGGTGAGTCGATCGAAAGAGCTCTTAAGAAATACAAAAAGAAATTCGATAAAACAGGTGCTGTGAAAGAATTACGACGCAGACAGTTCTTTATCAAGCCTTCTGTGGTAGAAAGACAGCAGAAGATTAAGGCTATTTACAGCGAAAAAATGCGTCGCGAAGAAGAAGGATAAAACATTTATTATAAAATAACGTTAAAGGGAGTATTGGAAAATACTCCCTTTTTTTGTGCATGATTGAGAAATTTATAAGCCATTTAAGAATCGAGAAACGTTACTCCCCGCACACTGCAGCAGCGTACGAACGAGATTTACATCAGTTTCAGTTGTATGCTAAAGATCAAGGAGGAAAAGAAGTCATTGATACGGGATATGAGCTGATTAGGTCTTGGGTGGCTGATCTAATCAGTGCATCCGTCTCTTCACGTTCAGTAAGAAGGAAGCTCTCGTCACTTAATGGCTACTTCAAGTTTTTGATTGCAATGGAAGCAAGAACGGATAATCCGGTGGGTAAGGTGGTTGTTCCCAAAATGGCAAAGAGGCTTCCCAAATTCGTTACCGAGTTCCAGATGGACGAATTTTTTCGTGCTTCCATGTTTTCAAATGATCATTCAGGGGTTAGAGATAAGTTGTTGCTTGAATTGCTTTATGGTACTGGTATGAGAAGAGCTGAAGTAATTGGGCTGACAGAAAAGGCAATTTGCAACGATGGACTTAAAGTTTTTGGTAAGAGAGGCAAAGAGCGCGTTGTTCCGATAAGTGACAATTTACGAAACGATATTCGTGCATATTTGGAATTGAAAAGAGAGTGTTTTGGTTGTTACCTATTTGATTCAGTGTTGGTTACTGATAAAGGGGTTCGGATGTACGATAAATTTGTTTATCGAAAAGTAAATTATTACTTTCAAAACATTACCGAGACTCTTGATGTAAGTCCGCATGTGTTGCGGCATACGTTTGCAACGCATATGTTAAATAATGGAGCTGATTTGAATGCTATAAAAGAGCTGTTAGGTCATGCGAATTTATCTGCTACCCAGGTTTACACGCATAATTCCATTGAGAAATTGAAAGTACAATACAAGAATGCTCACCCAAGGAGCGAAATATATTAATTTAAAACAGCAACACTATGAATGTTCAGGTGCACTCATTGCATTTTAATGCAGACAAAAAGTTAATCGGATTTGTAGAAGGTAAAATTGATAAGTTAAATCAGTTTTATGACAAGATTATTGGTTCGGAGGTATTCTTGCGGTTGGACAATGCCGAGGATCGACAGAATAAAGTTGCAGAAATTAAATTGGCGATTCCTGGAAAAGATTTGTTCGCCAAAAAACAGTGTAGTTCCTTCGAAGAGGCTACAGATGAGGCAGTAGAGGCTCTGAGACGCCAAATCCACAAATTTAAAGGGAAGAGGAGGGGGTAATACCTTATATTTTTTTGTCATTCGGATTTGGAGTTACTCAAATCTTTTATACATTTGCGCACCGTTTAAGAAAAGCGGTGCGTTTTTTTAGCGTAAAAAACGAATAAGTGCCGATATAGCTCAGTTGGCTAGAGCAGCTGATTTGTAATCAGCAGGTCGTGGGTTCGAGTCCCTCTATCGGCTCTATTTTATTGGATTGGGGAGATACCAAAGCGGCCAACTGGGGCAGACTGTAAATCTGTTGTCTTTCGACTTCGCAGGTTCGAATCCTGCTCTCCCCACAGTTTTGACATATTGAATTAAATTATAAGCGGGAGTAGCTCAGTTGGTAGAGCATCAGCCTTCCAAGCTGAGGGTC
>JAHDGY010000071.1 GCA_020631555.1 Flavobacteriales bacterium
AGCGTAAACTCAAGACAATTGCAGGTCGGTTGATTCGGGAGCTAGAACGTGAGCTCGCTTCTCTAACCTCTGGGAGAGAGAAAAAAAGCACTTCTTTTAAGAATTATCTATGCTTCGTGTTTTCAAAAAAAAAACCAATATTTTTATAATACAAGACATCAATCCGCTTATAAATGAATAAACTATTTTCGCTATTCGCAAGCATTCTACTTTGCCATTTAGGATTCAGTCAATCCCTAATTTGGAAAGCAAATATTGACACTGCAACAACTTTTTCTTCGCCCAGACCCGTACATTTAAACCACGACTCTGTCGCTGATATAATCATTGGCAGCGGATTGGATGGGATTCCGCACAGAAATGGGATTATTGCAATAGATGGCTTATCTGGAAATACCCTCTGGACCTTTCCTACTAATGACGAGATTTTTGCAAGCGCCCAGTTCATGGATATTTCTGGTGATGGAATCGAAGATGTATTTATTGGGGGGCGATATGCCGAACTATACGCCATTGACGGAGCGAGTGGCCAAATGATTTGGGAATTCTTTTCCGCCCCATCGACACAAGCACTTGATAGTGGATGGTTCAACTTTTATTCGACCCAGTTTATTGAAGATCAAAATAGCGATGGATTTAAAGATTTGCTAATTTCTAACGGAGGAAATCACTCGGCCCCAGACTGGGACACGCTAAGAGACCCTGGAATGCTTATGATTTTGGATGCCACCAATGGAACAATTTTAGCGAGAGATACTACTCCTGATGGAGAAGAAACCTATTGTTCACCGGTGATTGTCAATCAAGACGGAACTAAATTTGTTATTTACGGTACTGGCGGCGAAGATGACGGTGGTTCACTCTGGAAAGTCTCACTGAATCAACTAATGCAAAACGACCTTAGCGGCTCCATTAAACTAATGTCGCACCCCGATCAGGGGTTTATTGCGCCAGTAAGTATTGCTAATTTGACAAGCGACACAACCTTAGACATAATTTGTCAGGGATATGACGGCACCGTGTACGCATTTGACGGCAAAACCGACCAACTACTTTGGCAAACGCATTTCAACGGAACAGAATCCAGTGCCGCTCCATGTATCGGAAACTTCACTGGTGATTTAACGCCTGATGTTTTTTGTGTATTGGCAAAAGGAACCGCCCCTAGCTTTTTCGATTATTACCAAATTCTAATCGACGGGTCAAATGGACAGGTTATTTGGAAAGATAGTATTGGCGCACTTAGCTTTAGCTCTGCTGGAGCAGTAGACTTAAACCTCGACGGAAGGGATGAAGCAGTTATATCCATAAATTACCACACCGGAGCCAAATTTGTACACGAACTCACTGCAATTGATTTCACTTCGGATTCCATTTACCCCATTTATCCAGGAGAGTCAGGCGTAAACCTTGGATCATCTCCCCTAATTGCAGATTTAGATTCAAACAAAAAACTGGATATACTATACGTCTTCCGGACTGACAGTATTAACCCAATCGGTAAAAATGGTTTTCAGGTGCGTCGGATAGAGTTTGATGAGATAACACCGACAGGAGTAGCTTGGGGTGCATACATGGGAACTGATTATAACGGCCATTACCAGTTTCAAGGCAAGCAGTGCGATTCGTTCGAAACAGGTCTTGTTATCTCCGAAATCACATGCAATGACTCTGCAGATGGAGTTGCCTATGTTGTTCCAAAATTCGGAAAAGCACCCTACAACACAATTTGGTCCAATGGTCTGATGACCTCAAATATTGATAATCTGACTCCTGGAAACTATTACGTTCGCGTGGTCGACTCCGCCGGATGTTATTCTGACTCAAGTTTTGTGCTGGCTAACCCCCACAAAATAACATTTGGAGGATTCCAACAAGTAACTTGCCCGGGTGGAACAGACGGAAAAGCAACTGTTAGCAGTACTGGCTGTCCGTGTAATTGGAGCAATTGCAAGTACGATTGGTCCAGTGGCGACAGCACCAAAAAGCCAACACAACTTTCTGCAGGATGGAATACTGTACTTATTACAACATCCTATGGATGTAAGACATTAGACTCTGTATTCCTTAACACACCTGACCCAGTGGTGGACAGCACAACGATTGGCCACATAGAATGCTCAGATAGTACAAACTCAATGGGATCTGTCAATCTGCACGCCAACCAAGGACTTACTTCCATTTCCTGGAATTCAGGCGACTCAACAAACCCATTAACTATTGCCAATCCAGGAACGTATTTCTACCACGCTACTGATTCCCGGGGGTGTGACTTTGCCGATACTGTCAAAGTAGGACCAATACTCTCCATCGAAAGAAGTGGCAACTTACTTTGTTATGGCGATTCAAGCGCTTGGATATCGGCAACCATTTACGGTTGGGAGAACCCGTTATTTACCTGGTCAGATGGACAAACTTCGGACACTGCTCTAGCATTAGGAGCCGGAACTTATTTTGTGGAAGTTCAAAATAAACCAGGATGCTTCTTAAAAAGCGACTCCATTGAGATCTTACAACCGGATTCTCTAACAGTTCAATTGTCGGTTCTGGATGGTGATAACGGAGATTGCAAGGGCAAAGCGCTTTTGAACGTAGTGGGAGGAACACCGGATTACGAATACTTTTGGAACGACTCAATTGGGGATACCCTAGCCTCAAATCTTTGTTACGGAAACAACACCTGGAAAATTGTTGACTCTAACGATTGTGAAATTTCAGGAATCTTTATAGTGTCGAACACGACAAACACCAACGATCTATTGTTCCATAGAGAGCAGATCAAACTGTTCCCGACACCAGCAAATAGTCATTTCTTAATAGATATTTCAGCAACAGAATGGACTGGAAAAATCACAACCACAGAAGGAAAAACGGTAAGGAAATTTGAAAACAAACATGTTTCGGTTTCAGATCTCGAGGCGGGCATCTATCTGGTCGAGATTGAAAGTCTTGGCAAAATGCACGTCATTAAGCTGGTGGTAGCACATTAAAACAACCTCCACAGCAATTCAAACAAAAAAGGAACTAATAAAACCCCATCAATACCTCCCGAACAATATAAGTCAGGTCGTTTTACACTAGCTCCGAAAGCAAATCCTGCCGAAATAATGCAAGCAATTCCAAAAGACAAAGTTGCTACTTTGTTTTGCATCGCAACCGGCGAAAACAAATACATTGAGAAAGCCATTGTAATCAGCAGAATAGAAATCCGTTTTGACCAATCTACACCCACCACTTGTGGCAATGTGTACTGAAATTCCTTATCGAACTTTAGATCCCTAATATCAAATGGTATAGTAATGCCTGCAATAAATAAAAACCGAGAAATTCCAATCAAGAGAATCTCCTGAAACGAGATATAATTCGCGGTCAAGCTATGGACTTGTCCGAAATCTCCCAAGGATTGAATTTGCAACAAACCAATGTACCATGGAATAAAGACAGTTGCCAAGGACCACACCCCGGCAATTATGAATAATTTAAGCCCCGGAACTTCTCTTAAGGCATAGTTTGGCGAAAAGGGTTTCCAGGAATAAAGCAAGCAAATCAGTCCAACGCCTACTATCATCGTCAGTAAATTCACTCCACCCAAAGTATGTAATTGCCATACTGACCTTAAAACAGTTAAAACTAACACCCCGGAAAGGACAGCTAATGCAATCCGATTCCTGGCAATAAACTGATGCCGTTGCTCGGAAGAATACTCTAAGTCTTTCAGTCTCAGCAGCCGTTGAAAATTGTAAATAGCAAAAGTTGCTATAAACAGCTCGTCCACAAACTGAATGGCTCCATACAAATTGCATAATGTTATCGTATGCAAAGTAATCGCAGCCGCCCCCAGCGCAATCCATGCATTGCTAAAAACCAAAACGCTAAATGCTCTATACAAGGCCTTCGTCACAAAATCAAATAACACAATGCAAACTTCCAACATAAATTGCTAATTCCAATTTATGTTTTGTATAAAATATCAACACAATTTTTAATTTCAAAAAACACAAACGAAATTTGCACTACTTAGAAAAGCCGTTTAATAGCTGCGTTCGTAACAGCACATCTAATGCAGGATTAAAGCTATATTTGCCGGTCAGTATTTTTTGTGTAGAAAGATCATCTTTATGAACTATAATTCATTTGTTAACAGGCATATTGGACCCCGAGTAGAGGAATTGAACGAAATGATTAGATCCATTGGAGCGAACTCGGTAGATGAGTTAATTGATAAAACAATTCCTGCAGGGATTCGGTTAACCAACGAACTTCAAATTTCTAAAGCACTCTCAGAGGCTGACTACCTGAGCCATTGTAAAACTTTGGCCAGCAAAAACAAAGTATTCAAATCATTTATCGGAACCGGATACTACGGTACAATTGTTCCATCAGTGGTTCTACGAAACATATTAGAAAATCCGGGCTGGTATACAGCTTACACACCCTATCAAGCAGAAATTTCTCAAGGAAGACTAGAGGCGCTTCTGAATTTTCAAACCATGGTTTCCGATCTTACGGGCATGGAATTGGCCAATGCATCCTTGTTAGACGAAGCCACTGCTGCAGCCGAAGCCATGCTCATGTTCTACAATGCTCGTGAACGTAGCCAAGTTAAAGCAGGAATAAACAAGTTCTTCTTGTCAGAAACTTGTTTTCCGCAAACTAAAGATATCGTACTTGGTCGAGCCAAGCCACTAGGCATAGATGTGATTATTGGAGACAGCCAATCCTTCAATTTTACAGATGAATTTTTTGGTGGATTAATTCAATACCCAGACGCAAACGGTGAAATTCCATCTTACAGGAGATTTGTGGAATCTGCCCATTCATGTAATGCCAAAGTTGGAGTTGCAGCAGATATAATGAGCCTAGTTCTTCTGGAAGCACCAAGCAGTTGGGGCGCTGATGCTGTTGTTGGATGCACACAGCGATTTGGAGTTCCAATGGGATTCGGGGGGCCACATGCAGCTTTCTTCGCCACAAAAGAAAAATATAAAAGACACATCCCTGGTAGAATAATTGGGGTTTCGGTTGACAAAGACGGCAACAAGGCGCTAAGAATGGCACTTCAAACTAGAGAACAACATATTAAGCGAGATCGGGCTACATCTAACATTTGTACAGCCCAAGCTTTATTAGCCACAATGGCCAGTTTTTATGTTGCCTACCATGGCCCCAAAGGTCTCAAAGAAATCGCAACGGATATTCACAAGAAAACCGTGTTGATTACGGCCAAGTTAAAGGAAATGGGTTGTAAAATTGTGAATGATTCATTTTTCGATAC
Organism: Flavobacteriales bacterium; assembly: GCA_020631555.1. GTDB lineage: Bacteria > Bacteroidota > Bacteroidia > Flavobacteriales_D > Parvicellaceae > JAHDGY01. The sequence continues at coordinate 5,276 of JAHDGY010000071.1, forward strand.
CATTACCATTACCGGATTGAATGCCGATAATTTGCGCTCGATTTGTGAACTATCTGAAATCAATTTAAGGTACGACTCAAATGGCAACGTAGGAATCAGCGTTGACGAAACTACTTCTTTGGAAGATATTAACTCATTGCTTCAATGTTTTGCCGAAGCAATTGGGAAAAACATCTCATTGGTTGACAAGATTGATGTTCAATCAAAATTAAGTTCTGAACTAAGGACTGACGAAATACTTCAATTTGAAGTATTCAACCGCTATCACTCTGAAACAGAAATGATGCGCTATATGAAAGCTTTGGAGAATAAAGATTTATCGTTAGTGCATAGCATGATTTCTTTAGGTTCATGTACGATGAAGCTGAACGCTGCATCAGAATTGATCCCGATTACATGGCCAGAGTTTAGCAACATACACCCTTTTGCACCAGAAAATCAAACCACTGGATACCTGGAAATGATTGACCAACTTGACAAAGACCTAAGTGAAATCACTGGATTTGCCAAGGTAAGCATGCAACCAAATTCTGGAGCACAAGGCGAATATGCCGGCTTGATGGTTATCAAATCTTATTTGGAAAGCAAAGGAGAGCCTCAAAGAAATATTTGTTTGATTCCAGCTTCCGCCCATGGAACAAACCCCGCAAGCGCCGTAATGGCAGGGATGAAAGTTGTTGTTACCAAATGTGATGAGCTTGGCAACATTGACGTTTTAGACCTCCGAGAAAAGGCAGAACAGTACAAAGAAACTTTATCCGCGTTAATGGTTACTTATCCATCAACGCATGGGGTCTATGAAGAGGCGATAAAAGAAATTACGCAGATCATTCACGACAATGGTGGTCAAGTGTACATGGATGGTGCTAATATGAATGCACAAGTTGGATTAACCAACCCCGGTAATATTGGCGCTGATGTTTGTCATTTGAACTTGCATAAAACGTTTTCGATACCGCATGGTGGCGGTGGACCAGGTGTCGGCCCAATTGGGGTTGCAGCGCATTTAGTTCCATTTCTTCCTGGAAACTGCGTTCATCAGGTTGGAGGAGACCAAGCTATTCATGGAATTTCGGCAGCACCTTACGGAAGCGCCTTAATCTTGCTCATTTCGTACGGGTACATTAAGATGTTAGGAAAACAGGGTGTTAAGGACAGTACAGTAGCTGCAATCGTCAACGCGAATTACCTTAAGTCCAAATTGGATGGAGAATACACAATCCTGTATTCAGGAAGCAACAACGCGGTTGCTCATGAGATGATTGTAGATTGTCGAGGGTTTAAGAAATCTGCAGGAATTGAGGTTGAAGACATAGCAAAAAGACTAATTGATTATGGTTTCCATGCACCTACAGTTTCTTTTCCGGTTGCCGGAACTTTGATGATTGAACCTACGGAAAGTGAATCTAAGGCTGAATTAGACCGATTCGTTCATGCAATGTTGAGCATTCGCGAAGAAATTCGGGCAATTGAAACCGGCAAAACGGACCCACTGGAAAATGTGCTTAAACATGCACCGCATACTGTAGCCATGCTCTTAGATGATGAATGGAACAAACCATATTCTAGAAAAGAAGCTGCATTTCCGGTGGATGAATTAAAAAACAATAAGTATTGGGTTCCAGTAAGAAGAATAGATAATTCTTATGGTGACAGAAACTTAATTTGCAGTTGTCCTCCATTAGAAAGCTATCAAGAACTAGAAGTTGAGCAAGCTTAAAACGATTGTTTTCAGCCAACTTAAAATTCCGATTGAAATCTCCTGTTCAGATTATAGGCGTTTTTCATATTTGACTACTTTTGTACCGTTTTGAGAATGTCACCTTATGTGGGCGCGAGTAACTAGAATCTTGTTAAAAAATCGCGGAGCGGTAATATTAAGTTTACTGGCTATCACTGTGGTAATGGGATTCTTTGCAAGAAAAGTGGAGCTCAAATATGAACTTGCAAAACTCCTTCCTGAAAACGATCCGGCTTATGTGGCCCACACAACCTTCAAAAAAACATTTGGGCAGGATGGTACCGTCTTGGTGATTGCCGCTAAAGATCCAGATTTTTATAATCTGAATAAGTTTTCAAAGTGGTATGATTTGGGCCAACGCATCAAAACAATTCAGGTAGAGGTTCAACATCCAGACGGCAGTATCACAAAAGAAAATGCGATAGATTCGGTGTTTTCTGAGGCATCCGCTGTGAACATTATTAAAGATAAAAAGAGTCGGCAATTTAGGATAAGCCCGGTCTTGAACGCTAAACCAAATTCGCAGAGACAATTGGATAGTCTTAGGACAGTACTTTCCAAACTACCATTCTACAAAGACATCCTTTGTAAAGACAGTGCGGACATTCATCTTATGACGGTATTGGTAAACCCTAAGTTGTTTAATTCGAAATTTCGAGGAACGCTTGTACAAGACATTCAGGCTGAAACCGAAGCTTATGCCGAACATTTTAAAGAACTCCATTATTCAGGTTTACCGTTTATTCGATCTACAACAATGAATAAAGTTCAGGCTGAATTAAAAATGTTCATTGGACTGGCTATTGGAGTTTCCGCTCTATTGTTGCTCTTTTTCTTTCGCTCTATAAAAGTAGTCCTGATGTCCTTACTAGTAGTTGGAATTGGCGTTATCTGGGGACTTGGAACGATGGGCATTGCCGGATATAAGCTTACTATTCTTCAAGGACTAATTCCTCCACTGCTAATCGTAATCGGAATTCCAAATTGTATTTATCTGATCAATAAATACCAACAAGAGTACAAACACCATGGTAACAAAACAAAAAGTCTATCACGGGTAATACAAAAAATTGGAAACACAACGCTGATTACCAACTTAACCACGGCAATGGGCTTTGGCACTTTCCTGTTTACTTATAGCGATATCTTAAAGGAATTTGGGATGATTGCAGCGATAAATATCATATTGATTTTCATCCTTTCCATTACCATTATTCCGATCATCTACAGTTACATGCCTCCATTAAAAAACAGGCATACAAAACACCTGGATAAAAAGTGGTTGGATTGGGTAGTTGATCGGTTGGTCATCTGGGCCACATCCCGAAGAAAAATTGTGTACGTTATCAGCAGCACCATCGTTCTGCTATCAATTTTTGGAATGACCAGAATGGAAACCACCGGAAACATTGTGGATGACTTGCCCCAAGACGATCAGGTGGTAATGGACTTGCGATTTTTTGAAAAGCACTTTAACGGCGTGATGCCTTTCGAACTGGTAATATCCTCTAATGATACCGTTTACAAACAATATAAATTGCTTGAACGAATTGAAAAAATTCAAAAAGCCGTAGAGAAAGAACCTTACTTATCGCGTTCTCTTTCTCTGGTTGACGCGGTTAAATTCTTTACACAAGCGTACAGTAACGGCAATGAAAAAGCATACAAATTAAAAAGTCCTCAGTTTTATGGAAAACAAGGAAAAAACAGATTTTCCAGCTACATAAACAACACTCTGGGAAATAAAAGAGAGATTACAACTGATTTTTTAGACAGCACGCACAAGCAAACGAGAATTTCGTTTCAGGTGGCAGATGTTGGCACAAAGCCAATGAAAAATCTGGTCGACCGAGTTTCACCGATTATAGACAGCATTCTCAATCCCGAAGCCCACTCCCTTGAAAAATTTCAACTTGCAGAAAATAAACAAGCGGCTATTCAGGAAATATTCACAAACCATCCTTGGATTAAAAACCGAATAAGTAAATGTTTCGCAAAAGGAAATCAAGAACTTGAACAAAAACTAGTGGAAGGTGATCCACTGCTATACACATTGGTAAATTTAGATGAGTTTGATCAAGTTTTACAGAACGTTGTGGAACAGGAAAAGTTCAAATTCGAAATAACAGGAACAAGCGTAGTTTATACAAAAGGCACGGCCTACTTGGTGAATAACTTACTAATTAGCCTAGCTATTGCCATTTTCGTAATTGCCTGTATCATGGCCTTTCTATTCCACTCTTGGCGTATGGTTGTGGTTTCTCTGAGTCCAAACTTCCTTCCATTGTTAGCAACAGCGGCACTCATGGGTTACTTCGGAATTCCAATTAAACCGAGCACCATACTGGTATTTAGCATCGCGTTTGGAATTTCAGTTGACGACACAATTCACTTTTTGGCCAAATACCGTCAGGAGTTGAAAGCCCGAAACGGTGTGATTAGAGCTTCTGTAATTAGTGCATTGCGTGAAACAGGAGTCAGTATGATTTACACCTCCATTGTCCTGTTTTTCGGCTTTACCATGTTTGCTTCTTCCAATTTTGGCGGCACACAAGCATTAGGAATATTGGTTTCGGTCACTCTACTTGTGGCAATGCTTACCAATCTGGTTTTACTGCCTAGTCTGCTTCTTTCTTTCGAAAAATTATTGACTAAACGAGAATTCACGAACTTGGGCGGAATTAATATCTTAGAGGACAATCCAACCCCTGAACTAGAAATTGAAAATGCATAGGTCATGAAAGGAATTATTTTGGCTGGCGGCTCGGGAACACGTTTACACCCATTGACCTTAGCTGTAAGCAAGCAATTAATGCCCGTCTACAACAAGCCGATGATTTATTATCCATTGGCAACGCTTATGAGCGCTGGAATTCAAGAAATATTGATCATTTCAACGCCTCATGACCAACAACTGTTTAAACATTTATTGGGGGACGGATCTAAACTTGGATGTCGTTTCGAGTATGCAATTCAGGAAGAACCAAAAGGCCTTGCTCAAGCCTTCACCATTGGCGAAGAATTTATTGCTAACGACGAGGTGTGCCTCATCCTAGGCGATAATATTTTCTTCGGGACGGGACTATCTAAACAACTAAGAGAAATTCGAAGCGTTGAGGGTGGAGTTATTTTTGCCTATCATGTGTCTGATCCAGAACGTTATGGCGTTGTCGAGTTTGATGAGAACCACCAAGCACTAAGCATTGAAGAAAAGCCTGAAGATCCTAAGTCAAACTTTGCCGTTCCAGGCCTATACTTTTACAATAACTCGGTGGTGGATGTAGCAAAATCGATCAAACCTAGCGCAAGAGGAGAACTTGAGATTACGGATGTAAATAAGGTTTATTTAAACCAAAATAAACTGGGTGTTTCCATTTTGGACCGAGGAACAGCATGGTTGGATACCGGAACTTTTCACTCACTTCACCAAGCGGCCGAGTTCGTTCAAGTAATTGAAGAACGCCAAGGAATCACACTCGGGTGTCTGGAAGCCGTAGCACATCACAGAGATTACATTGACGATAATCAATTATTGGCGCTAGCGGAGCCATTAGTAAAAAGTGGCTATGGAAACTACTTACTAGGGTTGGTGAAAAAGAAATGACCGAAGAATTTAAGCAGCACTTGCAGGGCATTGAAACTGCAGTTAAACATTTTCAAGAAAGAAACGCAAAAGGACCGTTATACGACCCTATAAATTACATTCTATCCATTGGCGGCAAAAGAATTCGGCCACTAGTAATGTGCCTGGTCGCGGAAATGTACGAAAAGTCCATCGAAGAAATAATTCAACCAGCACTCGGTATTGAAGTGTTCCACAACTTTACCCTACTCCATGACGATATTATGGACAAAGCACCGCTGAGAAGAGGAAATCCAACGGCACACGAAAAATGGGGAACGAACAGCGCAATTCTATCTGGAGATGCCATGTTCATTCAATCTGTACAGCTAATCTCTAACTGTGCCCCGGATAAATTGGGTGAAGTACTTCATGTGTTTAATAAAACTGCACTTGAAGTATGCGAAGGGCAACAAATGGATATGGATTTCGAAACAACCAACGCGGTATCCATTGATCAATATATTGAAATGATTCGCTTAAAGACTTCGGTTTTGGTTGGCGGAGCTTTACAAATAGCTGCAATCCTTTGTGGAGCAAGGAAGGAAGATTGCCAAAAACTGTATGATTTTGGGGTGAATCTTGGCATTTCATTTCAATTAATGGACGACATACTGGATGTATATGGGGATCCTGATAAATTTGGAAAACAGATTGGGGGAGACATCCGAAGCAATAAAAAAACGTATTTGCTATTGAAAGCGATTGAAACTGCCGATGCGAATCAAAAGTGCCTTCTTAATGAACTGGTAGTTGAAGGAATTTACGATGAAGAGCCTGATAGAAAAATAGATACCATGATTGGTTTGTACAATCAACTTGGGGTTAAGGAACTTGCTACAAAAAATATGAACGAGTACTATTCCGAGGCACTGGCAAATCTGCAGGGGCTTAAGGTGAAAGAATCAAAGACGAAACCGCTAATAAAACTAGCGGAATGGCTAATGGTGCGGAACAGCTAGGTTTCAATCTCTACTTCTTATTATGCGCATTCATAGCGCGTTCGATGCCAATACTTACGAAATCTAATACTGCATTCATACTTTTAGCAATTGCAGGCCCCATTGCCACTTGCTCTTCGTTGCTCCATTGTCCCAGAACATAGTTTACCTGTTTACCCTTTGAAAACTCTGCACCAATACCAAATCGAAGCCGTGGATATTGACTAGTGTTTAAAACGTCCTGAACACTTTTTAGTCCATTGTGACCTCCATCACTACCCTTTGGTTTTAGCCTTATTTTACTGAACGGAAGAGCAAGATCATCAGTAATTATTAAACAACGTTCAATTGGAATACCTTGCTTTTGGAGCCAAAAATTTACCGCCTTTCCACTAAGATTCATATACGTTGACGGCTTAAGTAAAATAAGCTTTCTTCCTTTGTGGGAAATATTGCCAATGGAACCGTAACGATCGGTGGTAAAAGAAGCACTGGACGCCCTAGCAAGAGCATCCAGTACCTTAAAACCAATATTGTGGCGAGTATTTTCGTATTCCTCGCCAATATTACCGAGTCCAACAATCAAATATTTCATCGAACCGAGAACTCAACATAAAAATTATTCGGACTTCTCTTCAGAATCAGAAGATTCTTCTTCTTCCTCCTCGGATCCTGCCATTGCACCTCTTGCAGCATTAACCGCAACAACTACAGCTGATTCGGGCTCCAAAAACGAAAGACCATCGAAGGACAAATCAGAAACTCGAACTTTTTGACCGATTTTAAGTTGAGTAATGTCTACTACTATCTCTTCAGGAAGATCCGCAGCATTTGCAAGAACTGTTAGCTTTCTAAAAATTTGAGCCAATTTACCACCATTTCTAACCCCAATAGAATTTCCAATAATTCTAACGGGCAGTTTAATTTTAACTGGCTTGCCATCTATCATTTCCATGAAATCAAGATGCATGATTGTATCCTTAACAGGATGCAACTGAACATCTTTCACGAATGTATTCTTCTTAGCACCATCAACATCCAACTCTACCTTATACACATCAGGTGTAAATATTAATTTGTTGGCCTCGATTTCAGAAATGTGAAAATGAGTCTGTTCTCCACTACCGTATACAACAGCAGGAACTCTGCCTTCCCTTCTAAGGGTTGCAGAACTCTTTTTCCCTACGTTCTCCCGAGGAGAACCGCTCAATTGTACTGTTTTCATTATTATTTGTTTTTATTATGCAACTATGAAATGTTCACTGATCGACTCATCGCTAATCGCTCTTTTCATAACGTCAGCAAATAAACCAGCAACACTTAGAACTTTAATCTTCGAACTTTCTTTCTTTGGCGGTATTGTATCCGTAATCAATAGCTCTGTAAGAACGGAATGCTCAATCCGCTCGTACGCCGGTCCAGAAAGTACCCCATGAGTACACATTGCTCTGACCGACTTGGCGCCATGCTGGATGAACATTTCCGCCGATTTAGTAAGTGTTCCAGCAGTATCACACATGTCGTCGATAATTACCACATCCTTGCCATCAACATCACCAATCACCGTCATCGCAGCAATTTCATTCGCTCTTTTCCTTTGTTTGTAACACAATGCAAGGTCTACATCCAACCGCTTGGCGTAAGCATTGGCTCTTTTAGACCCACCAGCATCAGGCGCCGCTATTACCAAATTAGATTTATCCAATCCTTCCAGATAAGGCATGAAAATCGTCGAACCATAAAGGTGATCAACCGGCACTTCAAAAAAGCCCTGGATCTGATCCGCATGCAAATCCATTGTCAGTACCCGATCTATCCCAGCAGCAGTTAATAAATTCGCTACCATTTTTGCACCAATAGCAACACGAGGCTGATCCTTTCTGTCTTGCCGCGCCCAACCAAAATAAGGTATTACAGCAATAACTTTTCTGGCAGACGCTCGCTTCGCGGCATCGCACATCAGTAAAAGCTCAAACAGATTATCGGATGGAGGAATAGTAGATTGCACTAAAAAAACGTCGCACCCACGCACTGTTTCCTTAAGAGATGGCTGAAATTCGCCATCACTAAATCTTTGAATATCAATTAAACCAAGCTCTGCACCATAGGAGTTAGCAATCTGATGAGCTAAGTATTCACTTGCTTCACCTGAGAATATTTTAACCTTATTTGACATGTCTAGCTACTAACCGTCCGTACTATTAAAAGAAAAAAGCACGCAAAGATAATTAAATGAACTCAATGCTGTCCTAAATAATTTTGGGGTTTAAAGTTTAGGCTGTATTTGTTGGCTGTTTGGTGGTTAGAAGTGAATTTTGGAAAATAGAACCCCTTGTGTTGGTAATTTTTCAGGGGGCTTATGTCTTTTGAAAGGTTCATCAATCCATTTTTGGAGGTCAATTTTGACGAATACGTTTAGCCTGATAAAAGCTACTAGATTTGACAAGTGCCATTTGTATTTTGCAGTTGCTTTATATCTCGGAAAAACACTTCAACTTCCCAAGGGCATTTGTACAGCAGTCCGATTGTTTGAGCAGCCCAGTTAAAATTATTTGTAATCACCTCAATGGTCTGATTGTTTACATCGTCCTACCCACCAACTCGTAGTAAAGGTCTTTGAACAAATCAGAAGTTCGATGCTTGTTCTGGTAGCTTATACTTGATTTTGATGGAGCTTTAATAACTCCTAAATGGTTGAGATTGCCTGTCGCAGAGCGCAGCCCATTGGAAATGTCCCGTACGGATGTACTCTTTGCAAAATGACAAAA